>DBAX01000076.1 GCA_002291895.1 Cyanobacteria bacterium UBA999 | reverse complement strand
CCCGCACATTTGGGAACCAGGGAGGGGGGTTGGGTGAGATCGCTTACATCTAAGCAGTCATAGACCTTAGAATCAAGCTGTGACGCCGTAAATTTTTGCTGCAACTGCCTCATTTCATCAAGCTTTAACAATTGCTGCTGAAATTGCGATCGCTTGTATGCTCCAATGCGGACACGAACAGGAGCTACATCGGTGATCAAAAAGATATTGCTGCGGTCTCGGATGTCGATGCGGCGGATGCGAACCTTAGTCTGACGAATTTGTTGGTATAAAGATGCCCAAACCTGAGGCTCAAGGGGAACCGCTGGCTCCAAAACCTCTAATTCAGGTGGCTGTAATGTAGCATCAAAAAGCGATTCTGGCATCCATATTCCCTCGGCATCAAGGTAACCCCTCTGTCCTGCCCGCGAACTCACCGCTATGGGACTGCGCTCGTGGACGGATACAACAAGCCGTGAGGGAAAAAGGGCGCGACTGACATGGGCACTGCGAATTGGCGCAGACTGCTCAAGACCTTGGGCTACCGCCTCGGGTTGGATTTGAAATATAGACTGAGGCAGGGGGATGGCGAGGCGTTTTCTTATGCTTTCTTTAGAAAGCAGCCTATTACCTTCAATTTCAATTTGACTGGGATCCTGCACGAGCCACATCGGCAGAGCGGAGATCCATACCGTGCCCAAACTGATGCCGACCATGAGGAAGCATTGCCAGAGGCTGAGCTGAAGGCGGCGGCGGCGCTCTTGACGCCGTTGGCGGCGCTTTGCAGCATAATCGGGTAGGTCGGCAGTTGGCGGCGCGGGGCTTCGCGTTGACATTGGGTTAGGGATCGGCAGAGGGGCTGCTATGGAATTGGCGTTCTAGCATGGCAATGATTTCTTGGCGCTGCTCAGCATTGGCAAGCTGGTCAACGGAAAAAGTGGCTGGGGGAGCCGGAGGAATGGGGGTGCGGGCAGACTTGAGCGCCCTCCAGAAGTAGGATAGCGCTCCGAGGACCAAAAGGAGGGAAATGGCAATGTAGGCGAGGACGGCGATGACCATGGGGTGTGAGGCGCTGATTTTTCCTAAAACAATAGTTGAGACCCCTTGATTTTTCAACCGGGTTCCTATACATCGAAATACAAGGTAAACCTGGGGTGCGAGATGCCACGGGTATAATGGGTCACATTAGTTTTGTAGTGGCGATTGTTAGGTTGGAACCATGCAAGAACAGGGAACGATTGAAATTCACAGCGAAAATATTTTTCCCATCATTAAAAAAGCTCTGTACTCGGAGCGCGATATTTTTCTGCGCGAGCTGATTTCCAATGGGGTGGATGCCATTAGCAAGCGTAAGATGCTGGCCTATGCCGGAGAGGCGACGACGCCCCCGGATGGGGAAGTGGTGGTGACCATCAACCGTGAACAGCGACAGATCGCGGTGCGGGACAATGGGCTGGGGATGACTGCGGACGAGGTGAAGAGGTACATCAATCAGGTGGCTTTTTCTAGCGCCGAGGAGTTTATTCAGAAGTATCGCGCCGATGACCAACAGATCATTGGACATTTCGGACTGGGATTCTATTCGGCGTTTATGGTTGCGGCTCGGGTGGAGATCGATTCCCTCTCCTACCGGGAGGGGGCCGAGGCAGTGCACTGGCAGTGTGATGGTTCGACATCCTACGACCTCGGTGATGGGGCGCGGACTGAGGTGGGCACCACCGTGACCCTGACCCTCCAGGAGGATGCGATGGAATTTTTGGAAGAGGCGGAGCTACGGCGGATCATCCGCAACTATTGCGATTTTTTGCCCGTGACGATTCGGCTGCATACGGAAGTGGTGAATCGCCGCACGGCGCTGTGGGATCAGGCACCCTCGAGCATCAGCCGGGAGCAGTATTTGGAGTTCTATCGCTACCTGTATCCGTTCCAAGAGGATCCGTTGTTTTGGATCCACCTCAACACGGATTATCCCTTTGTGGTCAAAGGAATTTTGTATTTCCCGAAGCTGCGGGCAGATATCGATCCGAGTAAGGGGCAGATCAAGCTTTTCTGCAACCATGTGTTTGTGAGCGATCGCTGCGAAGAAGTGATCCCCAAGTTTTTGTCGCCGCTGCGGGGGGTGATAGATAGCACGGACATTCCCCTAAATGTGTCCCGGAGCTTTTTGCAGGGCGATCGCAAGGTACGCAAAATCCAGGAATACATCACTAAAAAGGTGGGGGATCACTTGGTGGCCCTCTACCGCGACCAGCGGGACGAATTCCTGCGCTGTTGGCAGGACATTAGCTTGTTCATGAAATTTGGTGCCATGAACAATGAAAAGTTCTACCAGCAAATTAAAGATATTTTGGTGTACCCGACGTCGGGAAGCACGGAATTCACGACCCTGGGGGAATACCTGGAGCGGAACCGCCAGCAGCACGAAAACCGCGTCTTTTATACCTCCGATCCCGTAGCCCAAGAGACCTACCTTGCCCTACACCGCCAGCAGGGCTTGGAGGTGCTGACCTTTGATTCGTTCATTGATAGCCACTTCATTCAGTTCCTGGAGCGGGAATTTAGCGATGTCAAGTTCTCGCGGGTGGATGCGGAGATCGACGATCGCCTGGTGCAGGAGGATCGCTCGGAGCTGGTGGATCCGAAAACCAACAAGACCAAGGGCGATCGCCTGAAGGAAGTTTTTCAGCGTGTGCTGGAGTTGCCCAAGGTGGCGATCCGCACCGACGCCCTGCGCGGAGAGGGTACGGAGGCACCTCCGGCGATGGTGCTGCTGCCGGAGTATGCCCGTCGCCTCCAGGAGATGGCGGCCCTAACCCAGCAAAAACTCCCGGCGTTTCCCGAAGATCACATTTTGCTGGTCAATACGGCCCATCCGCTGATGGATAAAATCCTGGAGCTAGAAAGTAGCCAACTGCTTGTGGGATCGGGCGTTTCCGAGTCGGGGCAGTTGGTCACCCTCATTTGCCGCCATATCTATGACCTGGCCCTGATGTCCCAAAAAACCTTTGATGCGGCGGCGATGCAGTCCTTTCTCCAGCGATCGCAGGAGGTTTTGACCCGGTTGGCGGCCCGCTAGTGGGGAGCACCTGGGACTGGATCGTTATTGGTGGGGGGCTGTGTGGCTCGGCGCTAGCCTACGAGTTGCAGCGGGCGGGGCTAACGGTGCTGTTGTTAGAGCGCGATCGCCCAGTGCGTGGGGCCACGGCCGGGAGCTATGGTGGTATTCCCTTTTGGGCCGGCATGACGCCGCTGACCCAGACCCTCTGCCGGGAGGGCCAGGCCCTACACCGTACCCTATCGGACGAGTTGGGGCGCAGCACATCGTGGCGGGAACTGGACTTGCTGCTGTGGCTGGATCTCAAGGCCGATGGGGCGGCGATCGCCCGGGACTATGCTGCCTGCTTGGTACCGCCCCAGCCCCTGACACCGGAGGAAGCCGTGGGGTACGAGCCGTTGCTCAACCCCGCTGCCATCAGCGGTGCACTGCATGTGCGCCACGGCCATGTGGATCCGGAGGTGCTCGTTGGGGCCTATCGGGAGGCCTTCCAAGAACTGGGGGGCACGGTGCGGGTGGCTGAAGTTACTGGCTGGCAGAAGGATGGTTGCCACGGGGTGGGGGTGCGCGCTGGCGCGACATGCTACGGCGGGGCGGCGTTTGCCCTCTGTGCTGGAGCCGCAACCCGCTCCCTCTGCGGGGCATGGGATTGGGTGCCGCCGGTCTACTTCACCCACGCTGAGGTGCTACGGGTGGCGGCAGGGGCACCGGAGGTACGCTGCATGGTGATGCCCGCCGATATGACCCGCTTTGCCCAGGAAGCGGCCACGAGCGATCCCGCCGAGGAACACCTATGGCAACTGCCGGATCGGGAATTAGTCCCCCCAGCGGTGGATGCCGGTATCGTTCCCTTTGGCGATCGCACCCTCCGCCTAGGGCAATTGAGCCGCGTGCACACCCGTACCGCGCCCCCACGGGATCCCGGATCTAGCGCGACCGCGATTCGCGAAGCCCTTAGACCCTTAGTTCCCGACCTGGCCGACCTACCGGCCCAATGGCACCACAGTTTGGTGTCCTTCAGCCGCGATGGACTGCCGCTGGTGGGGTTGCCCTATGGCAGCAGCAATGTGCATCTATTCACGGGATTCACCACGCCGTTTATCTACGTTCCACCCCTGGCTCGCCGCTTTGCCGCTGCCGCCGTGGGGGGCAAGCAGGAGGATGGAATCCTTGCCCAGGTTTCGCCCCGTCGGTGGGCATCCTAAGGATCTAGGGATACAGGCGTCCCCGGCGAAAAGAGGCGATCGCCCCGTCCTCACCTTCCGGCCGCGGGGGATGTTTCGGGCCCAACCCCAAGCGATAATCGACCGAATAGATGTTGTAGCCCAGACCGGCGAGGAGGACAAACAAAATCAGGTCGTAGATCAACTGACTGGCCGCCGTATCCCAGTCCTGGAGCAGAGTAACGCCATACATAAGGACGATCATCAGTCCTAGGGTGACGATCAGGGCGCTGCGGGTCAGCCAGCCCAGGGTGATCAAAACACCGACAATCAGCTCTACGGGAGACACGGCCAAGCCCGTGAGGTAAACCATCGGCTCGGGCAGAAACGTATCCTTAAAGCGCTTGACCATCGCGTCGGCAAAGCCCCCCATATTGTTGATGCGCACAAAGCCGTGGTTGAAGTAATTTACTCCCACAACGATCCGCAGCAAAAGGTAGGCGATCGCCCCATCGGCAGAATTGAGTCCTAGCGCCGGTTTTTTTTCAGTCATACGTACTCCTGTGCCGTGTTATCGAGAACTGATGGGGCTCTTGTGCCCTAGCCCAAAGGTCAGGAACCAAATCCGCAAAACCTGCCACCGGTTGCCATAGCCCGGCAGGTAGACCAGGTGAACGGCCAACCACAGCAGCCAAGGCAGCCACCCCCGCAGGGGGACAGCACCAATATGCCCCACTCCACCATAGCCGCCAATGATGGCTAAGCGCCCTTTATTAAAGTAACGAAAAGGTAGGGGAGTGCGTCCTCCCAGTTGACGGGCTAGGTTTCGGGCAACGGCAACGCCCTGCTGGAGTGCCTCAGGGGCTACCCCAGTGAGATAGCTGCCGCGATCGCGCCCAGCGGCCAAGTCCCCAAGGGCATAGACCCGTTCATCCGTGGGCACCTGTAGGGTTGGCAGCACCAAAACCCGCTGACGGTGGCTCAGTTCTAGGGATGGGGTCACCTTCGGGAGTTCCGGCTCTAAGCCCGTCGTCCAGATTGTGGCGGGAGTGGGCAATTCCTCGCCGGATTCTAGGATCACGCGATCGCCGGTTACTGCCCGCACCCGTGCTCCCAAGCGTACAACCACTCCCAGGCGATGCAGGTGGCGCAGGGTGTAGCGGGTCAAGGCCAGCGGTAGATCGGGGAGGAGGTAGTCCCGTGATTGCAGCAGGGTGATCTGCCCCTCCCACCCACCCTCAGCCAGGGAGCCGGCCAGCTCCACCCCCGTGGCTCCGCCCCCTACGACCACAATGGGGGAC
>DBAX01000080.1 GCA_002291895.1 Cyanobacteria bacterium UBA999 | reverse complement strand
CTGCGTTGATTGGCACTTGGGGCAGTTCATTGGCGCGATTTGCGATAGTTCACGAGTCGTTTAGCCTACTGCGTAACCATTGTTATGCACTACTACCCACAAGACAATGGTTAACTGTCCCTAGACATAAGAAAGTATGGGAACATGCTTTGCATGAAAAGTATGGATCTAAATGTAAATCTAATGGTGAATGGCGGGGGAAGGATTTGAACCAACGACCTTCGGGTTATGAGCCCGACGAGCTACCAGACTGCTCTACCCCGCGTTATGTGAATATCAATATAGCAGATTCTGACCCAATGGCAAGGAGGGGGCTTTAGATCTCGATTTTGCTCTTGTGCAGGAGCTTAATTTCCCCGATTACCATTTTGGGATCGAGGGCCTTAGCCATATCGTAAAGGGTCAGGGCGGCGATCGCGACCGCGGTCAGGGCTTCCATTTCCACGCCGGTCTCGGCTTTGGTTTTGACCTCAGATTCTATGCGATAGCCCGGAATGTTTTCATCCAACAGGATGCGGACATCAATCCCCAGCAGGGGAAGAGGGTGGCAGAGGGGAATGAGTTGGGCAGTTTGCTTGGCGGCCATAATTCCTGCTAAGCGGGCAACCCCCAAAACATCCCCCTTGGGCGCATTTCCCGCTTGGATGGCATCGAGGGTTGGCAGCGACATGGCAATTTCGGCCGTGGCGATCGCCCGGCGGAGGGAAATGTTTTTGCCGGAGATATCGACCATCTGGGCGTTGCCGTGGTCATCGAGGTGGGTAAGGTCGCTCATGCGGTGCGGCGGTGATGGAGTTCGAGGTAAACCAGGAGGGCGTTGATATCGGCGGGGCTGACTCCACCGATGCGGCTCGCTTGACCGATGGTCAGGGGGCGGATGTGGTTAAGCTTTTCGCGGGATTCCTTAGAGAGGGTCTCAATGGTGGCATAGTTGAGATCGGCGGGCAGCGGGCGGTGGGCTTGGCGGGCGATCGCCTCAATTTGGTGTTCCTGCCGTTGAATGTAACCGGCGTATTTTACGTGGACTTCAACGGTATGGTACTCGAAGCGATCGAGGTCAGGATTGCCCAGATTGTAGTGCAGCAGGTCGGTGTAGGAGCAGGGCTGGCGGCGCAGCAGTTCAGCCAGGGTGAGAGAGCCCCGAATGGGTTGCTGGAGGTGGGCTGCGATCACAGGGGTGCGCGGATCCTGCTCCTTGAGCCTTTGGGTGTTGAGGCGCTCAATTTCGGAGTCGATGCGGCGTTTTTTGGCCGCGAACAGGTGCCAGCGGCGATCGTCGATCAGCCCCAAGTCGCGCCCTAGGGGGGTAAGACGGCGATCGGCATTGTCAGACCGGAGAATCAGACGGTACTCGGAGCGGCTCGTAAGCATGCGGTAGGGTTCGCGGAGTTCCTTCGTGCACAGGTCATCGATGAGGGTGCCAATGTAGCTGGACTCACGCGGCAATGTCACCATGGGGCGATCGCCAGCATAGAGGGCGCTGTTGATGCCAGCAACGATGCCCTGGGCAGCGGCTTCTTCGTATCCGGTGGTGCCGTTGATTTGACCAGCGAAAAACAGTCCACCTAGGCGCTTGGTCATCAGGGTGGGGTAGCACTGGGTTGCGGGGAAGTAGTCATACTCCACGGCGTAGGCAGCACGCAGCATCTGGCATTGCTCTAAACCCGGGAGCGATCGCAGCATCTGCAGTTGGATCGGTTCGGGCATGCCCGTGGAGAACCCCTGGATGTAAAGTTCGGGAATGTCTCGCCCCTCCGGTTCGATGAAGATTTGGTGGCTTTCTTTGTCGGCAAAGCGGACGATTTTGTCTTCGATACTGGGGCAATACCGAGGCCCCTTGGCATCAACGAAACCACCATAAACCGGGGTGAGGTGCAAATTTTCCCGAATCAGGCGGTGGGTCTCGGCGGTGGTATGGGTGAGGTAGCAGTTCATCTGTTCCCGCTCCACCCAGGCGGTGGGATCGAAACTGAACCAGGCGTGCTCGTCATCGGGAGGTTGCACCTCCATGGCGCTAAAATCTACGGTGCGGCGATCTACCCGGGCGGGAGTGCCGGTTTTGAGGCGATCGCTGAAAAAGCCCAACTGATTGAGGGTTTCGGTCAGTCCCGAGACGGCAAATTCCCCGGCGCGCCCGGCGGCAACCGAGCGATTCCCCACCCAGATCCGCCCGTTGAGAAAGGTGCCGGTGGTCAAAATTACTGTTTTGCAACCGTAGGTAACCCCAAATTGGGTGATGACCCCAGAGACGCGCTCATTTTGGGCATCGAGGAGGAGGTCGAGCACCGTTCCTTCCCGCAGGTGGAGGTTGGGTTGGTTTTCCAGCACCTTTTTCATTTCTAGGGCATACTCCCGTTTATCGGTTTGGGCCCGCAATGCCCAGACAGCGGGGCCGCGGGAACGGTTGAGGATGCGTTTTTGGAGGTAGGTGCGATCCGTAATTTTGCTGATTTCTCCGCCAAGGGCATCGACTTCGTGCACCAGTTGGGACTTGGCAGGGCCGCCAACGGCGGGGTTGCAGGGTTGCCAGGCGATGCGGTCGAGGTTGAGGGTAAGTAGGAGGGTGGCACATCCCATGCGTGCTGCTGCCAGGGCCGCCTCGCAGCCAGCGTGCCCGGCGCCGACGACAACGACGTCGTAGTGGTACTGGGGGATAGAGGGCAAGGGGGTGCTCATAGCAGGGAGGGCGCGTTGGGAGAATTTTTAATTGGGTGATCTTAGTTTAGTGGATCTGCCAATCGTTCTTGTGGTGGATCTTTGGCAGTATTTAGGGGCAGGTTTGGCGCGGTTCCAAAGGGATAATGATTGTTTTTTTTGCAGTTGTTCCCTGGGACTGATTACGTGGCTTTATCATATAAGCCCTTCTTATGCTACTGCTGGAAGAACCGGGCAAAATCTGATGCAACTTGCGACAAAAAAACGGGAAGGCAAGGACGGGGATCGCGCTTTTGGTAAGGGGTTTAGCCCATACAAGAGACATGAGCTAGGAGCGATGCAGCGGGATGTTTCAAAGAGGCACAGTCCTTGACACAATTTTTTACAAGCACCAACAAGAACGATATGATGCGATCGCGTCCACGCAATTCATTTATTTCCTAAGGAACATTCACAATGGCTACTGTATTTAAGGTGCGTTTGATCAACGAGCAAGAGGGTCTTGATACCACGATTGAAGTTCCCAGCGATGAGTACATCTTGGATGTCGCCGAGGCCCAAGGCATTGACCTGCCCTACTCCTGCCGTGCCGGTGCATGCTCTTCCTGCGCTGGCAAGGTGGTAAAGGGGGAAGTCGATCAGTCGGAGCAATCGTTCTTGGATGACGAGCAAATGGAAAATGGCTATGCCCTGCTCTGCATTGCCTATCCCGCTTCTGACATGGAAATTTTGACCCACCAAGAAGAAAACCTCTACTAAGTCCCAGTCTCTTGGCCCAAGGGCCACTTGTGGCATGATGGCTCCGATCGGTTGGTCGGAGTTTTTTTATGGCTGAGGGGCGATCGCTCGCGCAGGTGGCATCGATTGTGGCAGTGGCGACACTGCTGAGTAAGGTTATGGGCTTGTTGCGCCAGGTGGCGATCGCGGCGGTCTATGGGGTGGGGGTTGCCTACGATGCCTACAACTACGCCTACGTGGTGCCGGGTTTTTTGCTGATTTTACTCGGCGGGATTAATGGCCCGTTCCATAGTGCCATTGTCTCGGCACTGGCCAAGCGCGATCCCCAGGAATCGGCGGTGATTGTAGAAACCGTCAATACTCTGGTGGCGGTGGCCCTGCTGCTGGTGGCGGTGGGGGT
>DBAX01000037.1 GCA_002291895.1 Cyanobacteria bacterium UBA999 | reverse complement strand
GGGGGTGGGATGGTGGGCAATGGTGGCGGTGGCGGATCGATCCCCGGGTTGGTTGGCCCTGGGTTGGTGCTGGATCGCGATCCACTGGTTTGCGGCGGCAGTGCTGCTGTCGGGGGATTTAGATCGGCACCAAGAGGTTATCCCCGAGGTGCCCCTGGATATCGTGCATCTTAAGGATGGAGGGGTGGTGCTTTGCCCCCTCGCCCAAACCCAGCAACCCCGGCAGTGGAGTAGTTTGCTGCTGCTGCTGCTGGCCCCTTGCTACTGGTTGTTTTTGCCCTTGCCCATGGGTCTCAAGCCTTTGATCGTAGGGGCGATCGCCTTTGGGGGATTGCTGGGCATGAGCACCTGGCAGTTGCGGATCGACGTGGCCTCGGGATTGCTGTGGCTGGATTTTGGCGGCTGGTGGGGCTTGGGACGCACCTATGTTGTCTCCCTGCGCGGGTTCTCAAAACTGGGCTTGGTGCGCGTTCGGGAACAGGAAAACGAGATGCAGTGGCTCCAACTGTCGGGAACGGATGGAGAATTGACGCTTCCCCTGGCGATCGCCGGCATGTCTCTACTGGGGGAATCGGAGCAAAGCTTTCTGGGTGAACAACTCCGCGAAGTTGCCCACCTAGCCCGCCACGACCATCAGCGGGACAGTTTGGGGCTGGTGCCGGTGCTGCTCCCCCAGGGTGCCGGGATTTTGGCTGCGGTGGTGCTGATGGCGATCGGGGTCGGGATCTTGGTATTGCTGCCAGTTTCCGTCGCGCCCGGACTGGGGTTGCAGTGGTTGCTGGGCTGCTGCGTTGTGGCCCCATCTGCGGCCCGGATTCTCTGGCAGCTTTTGGCACCCCAGAGCCTGCTGCCGGCTATTCCGCCGGACGCCCCCGTGCCGGTGGGGATCGTTGGGCTGCTGCTGCTCGTAGTTGCAATGCCCCGGGAAGCGCCCTTTTCCCTACTGTTGGGCTGGCTGACTCTGGCTACGGGTGCGTGCCTCATAACCCATGTCCGACGATCGCCCCTTTTAACCCCCAACTAGCCGTGCATGCCCCCCTAGGAATCGCCCCGACCCTGCAACTGGTTCAGCAGTCCGCGAAAGGTAACCAAATCGGGTTCGGCCCCGGTGATGGTCACTCCCGGGATATCGGATCGTGGCAGCCCTTGGGATTGTTCTTGCCAGAGGATCCAGCGACTTCCCGCAGGTAAGTGGGCTAGGGATTCCGGGCGATGGGTTAGGAGCAAAACTGGGGTTTGGGGCAACTTTAGGGCCAAAGATTCCGGGGCGATCGCCGCTTCGGCCAGGGCTTCTAAAACCTGGCGATCGCGCTGGATGATGCCCGATTCTGGCGTCCAAAACTGCACCGTGCGCTGGGATTTGAGGGCATAGAAATACAGGGAAGCTGCCGCTGTCACCGCCTCCTCAAAAAGAGCTGCTGCCCATCCCGCAGACGTATCCAGGGCAATCACGACTTCCTGTCCGCTGATGGTGACCTCCAGTTCCCGCACCCGCAACTCCCCGTAGCGGGCACTGGTGCGCCAATGTACCAACCGAATTGAATCCCCCCAGCGGTAGGGGCGCAGGGTTTTGGTCAATCCCTCATTGGCGGCATCGTAGTGGTGCTCAAAATTATAGTGTTGCTTGACATCGTCGTCTCCCACCTGATCGAGGAGCGGGCATTGACTAAGGGGCAAAATTTGGGGATAAACCACCGCCTTCTGGGGACAGGGAACCGTGCGTCGGCTGCGAAACAGCCCGAGGGGGCTAGAGGTGGCAATTTCGATGCTGGGGAGCAGAAACACGCCGCGACGCAGGGTGGCGAGCGTGTACTGCCAGTAAAACCGTTCACCGGGGGCGATCGCGTCCAGTACCAAATCCTGCTGCGTGACCAAACTCAGATCGGGCGGCAGCAGATCCCGCAGTTCCAAAAGATAGCGCGGGGTTTTTGTGGGGTTGTGGATGACCACCTCCACCACGAGATCCTCCCGGGCACCCACTTCCCCTAGGGGCGATCGCTCTACCGCCACATCCTGGAGCAAGCGCCGGGGCATCACAAAACTGACGGCCATCAGGGCAAAGCTCACCCCACTGATGACATAGAGCCAGCCCGCTAGGGTATTGGTAGCCGCTAAAAAGAAAAACGCCGATAACCCCAACAGCATTCCCCCGGCAAACTCCGGTGTGGCAAAGCGGCGTTCCAGCCACTGCCCCAGTTGCCCTCGTTTTTTTAACCGCGCCCGGGGCGGTTGCATTTTACCTTGGTGTGCCATCCTGTCCCCCGTAGTGGCTGTGGTAGTAGTCATGAACTTCGGCAATGGTCAGCAGGGGACGCAATTGAATCGCTGCCGCCGCCAGCCGCGCTGCCCCCCCCTGATCCCGATCCACCAGGGCGATCGCCTCCCAAACCCGATAGCCCGCCGCCCGCAACTGTTCTGCAGCCAGCAGTGCCGATGCCCCCGTGGTGACCACATCCTCCAAGACCGTGACCCCGCTTCCCGGCGGCAGAGACTGTCCCTCAATCCATGCTTGGGTACCGTGGCCCTTGGGCTGCTTGCGCACGATTAGGGCAGGAAGGGGGCGTTCTGCGATCGCCGATACCACGCTCACCGCTGTTACCAGGGGGTCTGCCCCCAGGGTTAATCCCCCGACGGCCACCGTTTCCGGGGATAGGCTGGCAAACATCCACTGGCCGATCCACCAAGCCCCCCACGGATCTAGGGTTACCTGCTTCCCGTTGATGTAGTAGTCACTTTTTTGCCCCGAAGACAGCACAAACTCCCCTCGGCGGTAGGCTAAACGACACAGGGCTGCCAAAACCCGCGATCGCAACTCCGACACTGGCAGCATATCTAGCGCCATAAACCTCCCAACTGCGGCCCAATTGCGGCTGCTTCCACCAGAATCTTAAGCTTTTACCGTGCAAAAATCCCGGAATCTGATACAGTATTGGCCATCCAAACGTGAGGATGTGTTCGTATGAAAACCCCCCTGCTGGTATCTTCCTTGGCGATCGCCTCTGCTGCCTTCATCGCTAGTCCCGTACTGGCAGAGACCTATAAGACTGACCACGACTACTATCCCCTAAACACCCCCGGCAACTACAACCAAGCGGTGATTAAGGTTTTGGATATGTCCTCGGATGTCAATCTACCGGCTACCTACGTGCAGTTTGAGTACCGCGACCAAGTTTTGCAGCGGCAATTCAACGCTTTTCGGGCGATCAACCGCGAAATGTGGGATCTGCAAACCATGTCCGACTACACCATCCGTACCCGCGACCTGCCCTCCTCCTACTGCACGAGCCTGCTCTCCGAAGGCTTCAACGTGTGCGCCCCCGTAGTGGTTGAGCAACCCGCCCCCCCGCCCCCCAT
>DBAX01000016.1 GCA_002291895.1 Cyanobacteria bacterium UBA999 | reverse complement strand
GCCCGCCCCCAACCCCCTAAGAGAAGTCAGGGGAACGATTTGAGCGGTGCCGATTTCTGCGGTGCCGACCTGCGGGAGCGCGATTTAGAGCGGCGCAATTTGAGCTATGCCAATCTCAGTCGCGCCAATCTCACCGACGCCTTTCTCCATCGCATTAACCTCCAGGGAGCGAATTTGAGTGGAGCGAATCTATTTCGCGCGAATCTGCTCCAAGCCAACCTCAGACACGCAAACCTACAGGAATCCAACCTCGTCGGTGCCGATTTGAGTGGTGCAGACCTCACCGGCGCGAACCTGCGCCATGCCAAGGTAGGCTCCAAGGACAAGATTATGGTGAAGTTGACCGGAGCGATTCTCACCGGGGCCATCATGCCCGACGGCACCATCCATCGCTAACGTGTAATGGCTTTCCCCACGCTTACGCGGTCTCGGGCAGGGGAGTAAAAATCAGCCACTCCCGGGTGATGGACTGGGCTAGGGTGGCCACCACTGGAGATACATCCGTAATATCTTTTAAGCCCTGGAGGGTGCGCACCTCAATGCCCTGGGAGTAGAGGGTGTATCCCTTTGTGAGGGACACGCGGCGACCGCAGTAGTATTCGGGATCCAGCCCATGGCGGCGCAGTTTGACGTGCCAATCCTGAACCATTGCCGCCCGTTCACTCTCCGGATAGGAGCTAAGTTCTTGGGTTTTACAGATGTCGCGATCGAGGTAGCGGCGACAGAGATCGGCCAGAATCCCATCCTGCCCCCGCCGCCATTGGTGCAGGTGGTAGAGCAGCACCACATCGTCAAAGGCAAGATAATCGGCGCAGGAAATGGTCTGGGGGTCATGCCGCAACCAAGCTTCCATCACCCCATCCATGGCAATGCCCGTAGCGCACAGCTCCCGCGCCCGTTGCACGATTTTGTTGAGGACAAAGCGCGATGCCAGATTTTTGGGATGGTTGTACACCTGGGCATACATAAAATAACGCACCATCAGATAGTGCTCGATCGCTACCAAACCCTTGGGATTGACCACTAACTGCTGGGTGACGAGGTCGTAGTCCATGGCCATGACAATGCGATCCAAATCCAACTGACCATAGCGGGCACCCGTAAAGTAGCCATCCCGTTGGAGGTAGTCGAGGCGATCGCAATCCAACTGGCTGGAAACCAATTGATGCACGAGGGGCAGGGGATAGCGCTTGTCGTAAACGGCAGTCAAAAGCTGGGGTAGCTGCGGATGGGATTGCTCCAAAATGCCCCGCAGCCGCGACGCATTAATCAGCCGTTTCGTCCAAAACTCGTGGTTGCTGCCAAACATTTCTTCCCCGCCATGGCTAAAGGCACTGTGCCCCACATCGTGGAGGAGAGCCGCCGTCAGAACTACCAGACGATGGGGCAGCAGCGCAGGGTAGACCTTGGCCAGGCGATCGAAGGCGCGGCGGGTAAGGGCCATCACGCCGAGGGAGTGGGTAAAACGCGACCCTTCCGCTCCATGGAAGGTGAGGGAAGCCGCATCCAACTGACGAATCCGCCGCAGGCGCTGGAACTCGGGCGTGTCGATGAGGGCGATCAGCAGGGCTTCGGTCGGGTCATTACCATCAAGGGTAATCGCTCCGTGCAATGGGTCGTGGTACGTGCGAGATTTGGTACGGGCCATGGCGTTGGGATGGGGGGCAGGTGATCGCGATCACGGTGGGATGGCGACGAAGAAGCGTACTTTAGATGAGCACGTACGATCATACTTTGCCCTAGGCCGGGCGGGTGCGTCCGGGAGCAGTACAGTTAAAGGGGTAGATGGAGCAAGGGGAAGCCATGGGAACAAATCGCGGGGATGCACTGCGCATCGCTCAGTTGACCGATCTCCATCTATTTGCCGATGCCAGCGCCTCCCTGTTGGGAATTCAAACAGAAGACTCTTTCCACAGGGTTTTGGATTTAGTACGACATACCTTTCCCCGCCCTGACTTTTTGCTGCTCACGGGGGATTTGTCCCAGGATGGCTCCTCAGCTTCCTACGAGCGGCTGCGCCAAGCACTGCTGACCATGCCCATGCCGGCGTTTTGCTTGGCGGGAAACCACGACTGCGAGGCTCGGTTGCGCCGGATTCTACCGACCGCCTGCGTTCTGGAAGAACAGCATTGGCTGGTGCTGATGGTTAGCTCCGTGGTGCCCGAGCGCGTGCACGGACTGCTCAGCGAAGCAACGTTTGCATGGCTTGATGCCCAAATTGCCGCCAATGCTGCCAAGGGCGTCCTCATCGCCTTTCACCATCCCGTGCTGCCCCTGGGCAATCAATGGATGGAGTCGATTCTGCTCCACAATTCTCAGCGCTTTATGCACCTGTGCGATCGCCATCCCCAGGTTAAGGTTGTGGTCAACGGCCATGCCCACCAAGAATTTGATGTCCTCCATGGCGGAGTGCGGTACTTAGTTGCCCCCTCCACCTGCGTGCAGTTTCTGCCCCATGCCGCCCAGTTTCAGGTAGATAGGCAAGCACCGGGGTTTCGGCTGATCGATCTGTGGGCCGACGGCACCATCACCACAACCGTACACCGGGTTGGGGCCCACCTCTTTCAGCCCGATTTGGTAGCTGGTGGCTACTAGGCGGCTGCTGTTGCTCACCGAGCGCTATCCCCCCGATGTGGGTGGCGTCGCCAGTAGTGCGGCGCGGATTACCCGGGGTTTTTGCCGCCTAGGGGTGGCCGTAGATGTGCTGCTGTGGCGGCGATCGCGCCCTCCCGGAGACCTGCACGTAGCTCCTGAAGGTCTGCTGCGGGTGATTCAGATGGGCATGTATCGCCAATGGGATCGAACCCTCTCCATGACGGAACTGGTGCTGACCACCCTCCACGAACAGGCGCCCTATGCCGCCGTGTGGGGCCATTACCTCATGCCTGGAGGGTTCATGGCCGTGTGGCTGGGGGAAACCTGGGGGATTCCCGCAACGGTAAGTGCCCGGGGGAACGACATCGATCGCGGCATGTTCCCTCCCTACGATTTCGCCCGATTGCTCTGGACCTTAACGCGATCGCCCCATATCACGGCAGTAAGTCAGGATCTCAGCCGTCGCATCGCCCGTCTGAGCGGTCGCCAGGATGTGCAGGTGTTTGGCAATGGGGTGGATACGGACTGCTTTACCCCCCAAGGACCAATCCCTGACCGGGGGCAGTTGGGCATTCCCGACGGGAGCCTCGTGCTGGGGTTTTGTGGCGAGTTGCGGGAAAAAAAAGGGGAAACCTACCTACTAGAAGCCTTTGCCCAAGTTCAGGCGACGCGCCCTGCAGTGCTGCTCATTATTGGCGCAGTCCGGGAATCCATCGATGCCACCCTCTACCAATTTCGCGATCGCTATCCCCAGGCCCGATTGATCGTCACGGGGCACCTGCCCGATCCGGCGGAGGTAGCTGCCCACATCCGCCTCTGCGATCTCGTTGTGCTGCCGTCCCTGTGGGAGGGAATGCCCAATGCCCTGCTGGAGTCCATGGCCTGCGGGCGCTGCTGCTTGGCCAGTGCGGTGGGGGGAATTCCGGAGGTGGTGCGCCATGGCGAAAACGCCTGGTTGATCGGGCGATCGCAGTTGCAGCACTTGGGAACGGCGATCCTGGAATTCGCGGCACTACCAACGACGGTGCGCCAATATGTGTCCCAACAGGCCCGGCAGACCATGGTGCAGGACTATTCCCTTGTCCGGGAGGGCGAACGCCTCAGAAACCTCTGGGAGACTTGGTATCCTGTATGCTAGTGAGACAGTAATTTTTCTTCTTTTTGGATTCCATGAATGCCGCTGCTGCCCGCACCTTCACCCAAAAGCTCTGCCTTGTGGGAGATTTTGGTGTGGGCAAAACGAGCCTGATCCGCCGATTTGTGGATCGCTCCTTCAGCGACCAGTACCTCAGTACCCTGGGGGTCAAAATTTCCCGAAAAAGCCTCGTCGTTGCCCCCGTTACCCTCAATTTAGTGATTTGGGACATTGAGGGGGGAACGCGATTTAAGGAAATTGCGCCGTCCTACCTGCAAGGGGCCGCCGGGGCAATTTTGGTCGGTGATGTCAGCCGGATCGAAACGCTCCACAACCTACGGGAGCACGTGGCGCTCTATCAGCGGGTCAATCCCCACGGCCGCATGGCGATCGCCCTGAATAAAGTTGACACGATGCCCCAGGAGCAGGTCAGCCAGTGGCAACAGTACCTGTGGGCCGCCCATCCCCACATGGTTTGCATTATGCCCACCTCCGCTAAGACCGGATCGGCAGTGGATGAAACGTTCCACCAACTGAGCCAGCAGATGCTCCAAACTGTCCTACAATGACAGCACTTTTTTGCGCCGTTCCGGGGAGTGCCTATGTCTCTGTTGTCGCTAGGAACCCTGTGTTTTGATCGCTACCGTTTGCTCGATCTGCGGTACCGGGATCGGTATCGCGCTACCTATGATGCCCAGGATAGCCAGAACGAAACCCGCTGTGTGGTGCACCGCTGGCAGCCCGACACCCACGAACACTACCAAACGCTGTACCAGACCTTTGCGATCGCCGTCCCCCGCTGGCAATTCCTTGGCACCCAGGAAGAAACCTTCCCCCAGATTTTGCATTACTTTGAATGGGATGGGGCCTTCTGGATCGTCGAGGTTCCCAACCCCGGGGAGTGGCTCCAAGAGGCGATCTATCGCCGGGAGTTTTTTCCCGAACCCCAGGTTACCGCTTGGTTCTGGCAGGTTCTGCGCGGTCTGCGGGAGTGCCACGAACTGGAACTGATCCACGGCAACATCAATCCGGGAACTCTGCTGCGAACCACCACGGGCACGGTCGGGCGGCTAGTTTTGTGCCATCCCCAGGGGTTGGGCGGCCCACCCCAGGGCGTGCCCGGGTACATGCCCGCTAAGCAGGCCCCAACCGAGACCGACGGCGATCTCTATGCCCTAGCGGCGACCTGCATCCATCTGCTCTCGCGGATGCACCCCAGCTATGTCCTGGATGCGGAGCAGCATCCCCGTCCCTGGGAGATTGAGGCCAATGTCAATCTGAACCTGGCTGCCATTCTGAACCGGATGGTGGCTGCCGATCCCCTAGATCGTTATCCCTCGGCGGCGGCGGTTCTAGAAACCATGGAGCAAACCTTGGGCAGCATGGTGACGCCCCTTACGCCCCCCCAGTTTGCCGATCGCCTCGTCGAGCGCGCGCTGCCCTTCGCCAGTCTCCTTTTCAGCGGTGCCCTGGCCATCTCCGCCGTCGGTGCCGTTATTTTGGGATGGCAGCGGTTCGCGCCGCCGCCCCGGGTCGAGCAGGAGCCGGAGGTACTAAAAGTGCAATTCGCCCTCGAGCATCGCCTTGTGGGGCACCGGGATGCGGTACGCAGTTTGGCGATTTTCCCCAATAGCTTCATTATTCTCAGCGGCAGCGGTGACGCCTCCCTAAGGTTTTGGAATGTAACGGGCTCGTCGTTTGCCAACGTGGCCACCGCTGGAACGGGGGTGCGGGCGATCGCCATCCATCCATCGGGGAACAGCTTTACCAGCGGGCACCAGGATCGCCGCCTGCGGGTTTGGAGCTTTCGCAGCGGGCGGCTGTTGCGCACCCTCACGGGGCACGGGGGGGCAATTACGGGGCTAGGGTATACCAATCAGGGGCTGTGGCTGGTCAGCGGCGGCGATCGCACCGTCCGGGTCTGGGACTGGCGGCGGGGGCGGCTGTTGCGCACCTTCACTGTTCCCACATCCGTAACCAGTCTGGGCATCCATCCCTTTGACACCATGGTGGTTACGGGCAGCGAGGATGGCACGATCCGGCTCTGGGATGCCACCACCGGCAAGCTAGATCGGGAACTCACCGGCCACGGGGCACCGGTCACGGCCCTGACCTTTAGTCCCGATGGCACTACCCTGGTCTCTGGCTCCGGCGATCGCACGGTGCGGGTCTGGGATGTCGATACCCGTCAGGCGGTGCGCACCCTCACCGGCCACGAACAGCCCCTGCGGGCCCTAGCCGTCAGCAGCGACAACCTGATTCTGGCAACCGCCGGGGATGACGCCACGGTGCGGCTATGGGACATCCGCAATGGCACGCCCCTCCAAACCCTGACGGGGCATACGGCACCGGTTTTTGCCCTGGCCTTCACCCCCGGAGAGCGCACCCTAGTCAGCGGCAGCGGCGATCGCACCATCAGAATTTGGAACATCACCCCTAGTGCTCCCAATCCGTAAACACCACAACTGGACACCAGATATAGTTGCGCCTATAATCCAAACACAAAATATCCCCAAATCCCATGGCAGAAATTGGCATCAAAACCGCACAAGTACGGGCCGGGCGGGCCGTAGGCCAGATCCACGTTTACGATGGGCTTGGCAAGGGAAAGTCCCAGGCCGCCCTAGGTGTGGTGCTGCGATCGCTGGGTTTGGGGATGGCCGACCCCCAGGCAGCCCGGGTGCTGTTGCTGCAATTCCTTAAGGGTTCCGAACGCGACTATGCTGAGGATGCGGCGATCGCGGCTCTGAGAAAGGGTTTTCCCCACCTGATCGACCAAGTGCGCACGGGGCGAGCAGAATTTTTTGATGCCGAGCACACCACCCCCTTTGACCGCCAGGAAGCCCAGCGCGGTTGGGACGTGGCTAAGGGCGCCATGGCTTCGGGGCTCTACTCCGTGGTGGTTTTGGATGAAATCAATCCGGTTCTCGACTTGAGATTGCTGCCCACGGAGCAGGTTGTCCGCGACCTCAAACACAAACCCGCCTATTTGGAAGTCATCTGCACCGGGCGCGGGGCCCCGCCTGAGCTGGTAGACATCGCCAACCTCCACTCCGAGATGCGCCCCCACGAACACCCCAATGCCGCCCTCTACGGCGTTTCGGGGATCGAAATTTACACCGGGGCCGGCAAGGGCAAGAGCACCTCGGCCCTCGGCCGTTCCCTCAAAGCCATTGGCACCGGCATCAGCCGCGATTTGTCCCATCGGGTTCTAATCATGCAGTGGCTCAAGGGAGGCACGGGCTACACGGAAGACGCGGCGATCGCCGCCCTCCAGCGCGGGTATCCCCACGTAGTCGATCACCAGCGGTGTGGTCGCGATGCAATTGTTTGGCGGGGGCAGCAGCAAGAAATTGACTACATCGAAGCCGAACGGGGTTGGGAAATTGCCCAGGCGGCGATCGCCTCCGGACTCTACAAAACCATCATTCTCGATGAACTAAACCCCACCGTGGACTTGGATTTACTGCCCGTAGAGCCGATCTGCCAGGCCCTGCTGCGCAAACCTAAGGATACGGAAGTGATCATCACCGGCCGCTGCCTCCATCCGCCCGCCTACTTTGACCTCGCCTCGGTGCACTCGGAAATGGTGTGCCACAAGCACTACGCCGAACACGGTGTCGACCTCAAGCGGGGCGTTGATTTTTAGGGGATTTTTGGGGGATGTTCAGCGGCGATCGCCTAAGTACCCTAATCCCCATCACAGGCGCTTGAGCTTGGGGGTCATTTTTTGCAACCGTAGAGCATTGAGCACCACCGAAACCGAACTCAGGGCCATCGCCGCACCCGCAACTATGGGATGGAGCAGCCAGCCGGTCAGGGGATAGAGAATACCGGCGGCGATGGGAATCCCCAAGACGTTATAGATAAACGATAGGAAGAGATTTTGGCGAATGTTGCCTAGGGTGGCGCGGGCCAGTTGCAGCGCCGTGACGATGCCGGGCAGGTCGCCGCGAAGGAGGGTTATGTCACTGGCAGCGATCGCCACATCGGTACCGGTGCCCAGGGCTATGCCCACATCCGCTTGGGCCAGGGCAGGAGCGTCGTTGATGCCATCCCCCACCATGGCTACCCGATGGCCGGCGGCTTGGAGTTGGGCAATGACGGCTAGTTTTTGGTCGGGACGCATTTCGGCGTAGATATGGTCGATCCCCACCTGCCGGGCGATCACCTCGGCCACCAACCGATGGTCGCCCGTGAGCAGCACCGGGGTTAATCCCATGGCTCTGAGGGTACGGAGGGTGTCGGCAGCATCGGGTTTGAGGGGGTCGTCCAACTGGAGCAATCCCACAACTTGCCCATCGCAGGCAATCCAGAGGGTGGTCTTGTCCGCCGCCGGAACATCGGGACACACCAGCCCCAGTTCCCCGAACCACCGCGCCGTGCCGCCATGGAACCGCCGCCCGGCCACGCAACCGGTCACCCCACTCCCGGCGATCGCCGCAAATTCCGTCACCGGTTGGAGCGGAATCCCCCTAGCAGCGACAAAGTGGCGCACCGCCATGGCGATCGGGTGCTCGGAATGGTGTTCTAGGCTGGCGATCGCCCCCAAAAGCTCCGCCGCACTCAGGCGTTCATCCAGAACCCTCACCTCCGTGACCCTAGGTCGCCCCTCAGTGAGCGTGCCGGTTTTATCCAGCACAATCCAGTCCAGGTCGCTCGCCCGCTGCAACACCTCCGCCCCCTTAATCAGCACCCCCAACGTGGCTCCACGTCCCATACCCACCATCACCGAGGTGGGCGTAGCCAACCCCAGGGCACAGGGACAGGCAATAATCAGCACCCCCACCAAGGCCATCAGGGCATGGGCCACACTGCCGTGCCATACCAGCCACAGCCCCAAAGCGGCGATCGCCACCAGCAGAACCATCGGGACAAACCACGCCGTGATCCGGTCAGCCACATCCTGGATCGGTGCTTTACTTCCCTGGGCCTGGGCAACGAGGCGCATCATCTGGGCCAAAAACGTATTCTCCCCCACCCGGGTAGCCTCTATCACCAAGCTGCCGGTTTGGTTGATTGTGCCGCCCACCACCTCGTCCCCCGCCTCCTTGAGAACGGGCATTGCCTCTCCCGTCACCATGGCTTCATCCACCGCCGATCGCCCCGAGATCGCGACGCCATCAACGGGAATTTTGGTGCCAGGACGCACCAACAGGCGATCGCCAACGACCACCGCGGCCAAGGGAATCTCCTCCGTTCCTTCCGGGCACAACCGCTGGGCAGTTTTGGGATGCAAATCCAGCAGGTGACGCAGGGCCGCCGTCGTTTGCTGCCGCGCCCGCCGCTCAAGGGTTTTACCCAGCAAAATCAAGGTCAGTACCACCGCCGATATTTCGTAGTAAACGTCCGTCCCCAGTCCCTGGGCGGTGAACCACTCCGGCACAAAGGTGGGCAGCAAAGAGTAAAAGAAGGCAACACTCGTACCCAGGGCCACCAGGGTATCCATCGTGGCGGTTCTTTGCCCAAGGGCTCGCCAGGCCCCAGCGTAAAAGGGGGCACCCACCCAAAACTGCATGGGCAACGTCAGAACCAACTGCACGTAGGGATGGTGCAACCAGTGGGGAAACCAGGAGGGCATCGGCAAGCCGGTCATCATCGGCAGCCCCCCCACCAGCAGCAGCAGAGACACGGCTCCTCCCACCAGCAGCGTCGGCGGACAGGAAACAGGTTCCCCATCCGGCACCCCAGGGGTCAGCACAGGCTCCGCACCGTATCCGGCCGTGGCGATCGCCGCCAACAGCCGTGGCAACACTTGGGAATCGGTCACCTGCACCGTCGCCTGTTCCGTGGCCAAGTTCACCCCGCATTGCAGCACCCCATCCACTCCGGCGATCGCCCGTTGCACCCTAGGCACGCAAGCGGCACACCCCATTCCCCGAACTTGCAAGACAACTTCAACCATGGCGGTTTCCCAATCTGTCCCCATCATCGACCCTCTAGCCGACTGGAAGGTCAAGCCCCATTTACTGGTAGCAGAGCATCGCGAATCAGAGAGAAAGAGCCAAGCTCAAGGTTTGAACTCGAATAGTTTCTGTAATAGTTTCTGTCCAGTGGGTCAAAAGCCCATGCACTGCATCGCTTCCAATTTCGTTAGGTAATACTTGTCATAAAACAGTATGTGTCGTCGCATACACTCTGCGCAGTTTCTTCAGTCTGGCAAGAGCAACACAAAATGGACATTCCGCCGCGTGTGCAGTCCAAAAGCCTCACGGGAGGGGGTGGGTAACGCACTAGCATTGGGAATATATTTACTCTATGCTTAAGGATGGGTTCGAGGATTTCATCCTGCATCTTGATCGATAAAACATTGTAAAGGGAACTTATCCTTTAAAATGCCAGATATAATCCTGCTTACTGCATTATTTAACAAGTTGCATGATAATCCCCAAACGCAGGGTATCATCCCGCTCTTTACAGCTTAATACCTAGTTTTTACAAAATAAAGAGAACAAGTGAAATGGATGCAATCACAACAAATCAAGCCAAAAGCGATCTAGATAGCCTAATTGATCAGGTTATTGATAATATGCAGCTAACTATACTTTGCAATGAGAATGGAAATAAGGCTATTTTAATTTCCCTAGATGAGTTCTCTACATGACAAGAAATGATGTATTTACTTTCAAATCCTGTAAATTCTGATCGCTTGATTGCCTCCATCAAGTCAGCAGAATCTGGGAAAGTCCTTGAAAAGTCTTTAATTGAAGAATGAGCGTCATTTTCACAGAAGAAGGCTGGGAAGACGACATCTGGTATCAGGATACGGACATGAAACTTTTGAAGCGTTTGAATGTTTTGATCGAGGAAATCCAAAGATCGCCTTTTGACGGAACAGGCAAGCCAGAGTCATTGAGAGCAAACCTATCTGGGTACTGGTCAAGACGAGTCAGTATGGAGCATCGCTTAGTTTACAAAGTCACAGAAGAAGGAGTAGTAATTGTAGCTTGTCGATTTCATTACAGAGAATAAAAAATTGGATGCATAACATCGCTTTCGATATGCCTTAAAATCGCAGTATCCAACAACCGTGCTGTTGCGGACGCGATTAAGCTCTTGATTGGGTTCAAAGATGATCGGCCGCCAGCTAAGCTATTAAATGAAGCCAAGGAATAGAGAATGTCATGAAAACTGGCGCTAATTTTTCAGCTTGCAGGAAGTACCGTTTCGTATTGTGGCGAATCTGGGATGAATCAAAACCCTATGCAATGTTCATAGGCTTAAACCCCTCAACCGCCGACGAAGTGGAAAACGACAACACAATTATTCGGTGCATGAATTATGCAAAGGGATGGGGTTATGGCAGCTTGTGCATGACTAATCTATTTGCATACAGAGCTACCGATCCTGCCGCAATGAGGTCAGAACCCAACCCAATTGGTGAAAGTAACAATGAATGGCTTGTAAAATTGGCAACGAATGCTGGAGTGGTTGTGGCAGCGTGGGGCAACAACGGTTCCCACCTCAATCGTTCATCAGAAGTGTTAAAACTGATTCCAACCATCCATTATCTAAAGCTTAATGTCACTGGCGAGCCAGCGCATCTACTATATTTATTATCTGATTTAAAACCACAACTAATGAACATGCAAAAACGTGTTCCCGTTGTGCATCCACTTGATAGTTTGCAAATGGCACATTGAGCGAACCCGTCCTCAAAGCTTGTCGAAATGCGCTACCTACAAGCTTCGGTTGGGAACAACGTTAGCCGAGATTAGGAAAGCCAAGAAGTCGGCTAGTTGCGTTGTCGCGTCTGCAAATCATAACGCCGATCGCCCTTGGCTAACTGCGACACCGCCGGATGCCCCTTGAGGTACCAGCGCCAGGGAATATCGGCACCCCTAGTGATGCCAATGCGGGTGGTTTGCACGATGTCACCGGGCACTCCATCGGGCGATCGCCCTTCCAGCCAAAGCGTCGAACGCGGTTCCAAGCGGGCTCCATCCAACTGGCGATCGATTGCCAGGGCCCGGCACAGCTTACCGGGGCCCGCCGCCCATCGCGCCTGCTTTCCCGGCAAGGAGGTTGCCAGGGACGGGGGCACCCCATCCAACCATAGCGCCCGCAGCAGGACGGCGCTGCACACGCCATCGCGATCGGTCACCACGTTCAAGCAGTGGTACATGCCATAAATTAAATAGACATAGGCAGTTCCGGGGGGGCCAAAAATGGCACCGTTACGGGCAGTTTTCCGCTGATAGCCATGGCAGGCTGGGTCATCGGCGGTGTAGGCTTCGGTTTCCACAATCAGACCGCGAATCGGGCGATCGCCCAAAGTACGCACCAGCCAGCATCCCAATAAATCGGGTGCCACCTCGGGTGCCGGCCGTTCAAACCAGTCCGCCAACAAAACCGGCGTATCGTGCTCCATCCCGCCACCACCCCAGGTTCCCATGCTCCGCTTGCCAAACTGTACCAGTGGTGGCCAAGGTTTTGGGCTAGTCCTAGTACGATAGACTAAAGCGAAACGTAGGGATTTAGGCAAGCTTCATGGGAAAAGTTGTCGGCATTGACCTTGGAACCACCAACTCGGTTGTGGCTGTGATGGAAGGGGGCAAGCCAGTGACCATTGCCAACGCCGAAGGCAGCCGCACCACGCCGTCTGTTGTGAGTTTCACCAAAGATGGGGAGCGGCTCGTGGGGCAAATGGCCCGCCGCCAAGCCGTACTCAATCCTGACAATACCTTCTATTCTGTCAAGCGCTTTATTGGGCGCAAGTACAGTGAAATCCCCGCCGATGCCAAGCGCGTTCCCTACACCATTCGCCGGGATGAAAACGGCAATACCAAGCTCAAGTGCCCGCGCCTCGACAAGGACTATGCCCCGGAAGAAATTTCGGCCATGGTGCTGCGCAAACTGATCGACGAAGCCACCCGCTACCTCGGCGAACCGGTCACCGAGGCGGTGATTACTGTGCCCGCCTATTTCAACGACTCCCAGCGCCAAGCCACCCGGGATGCGGGCAAAATTGCCGGTATTGAGGTGAAGCGGATTCTCAACGAGCCCACCGCCGCGTCTTTGGCCTACGGTCTGGACAAGAAGCAAAACCAAAAGATCCTGGTCTTTGACCTAGGGGGCGGCACCTTCGATGTTTCGGTGCTGGAGGTCAATAACGGGCTGTTTGAAGTGCGGGCCACGGCGGGGGATCCCCATCTAGGTGGCGATGACTTCGACCGGGTGATTGTCAACTGGCTGGCGGAGCAGTTTGCCCAAACGGAGCAGGTTGATCTGCGCAAGGAACGCCAGTCCCTACAGCGGCTGATTGAGGCAGCCGAAAAAGCTAAGGTGGAGCTGTCTACCGTGGCGGCCACGGAGTTGAACCTGCCGTTTATCACCGCCACCGCCGACGGGCCGCTGCACTTGGAAACCACCCTGCGGCGATCGCACTTCGAGCGGCTCAGCAGCGATTTGCTGGAACGCCTTCGCCTCCCCCTAGAGCAAGTGCTGCAGGATGCCAACCTCACGCCACGGCAAATCGATGAGGTGGTTTTGGTCGGGGGCGCTACCCGCATTCCGGCGGTGCGGCAATTGGTGGTCGACTTTATTGGCAAAGAGCCCAACCAAAGCGTCAATCCGGACGAAGTGGTGGCGATCGGGGCCGCGGTGCAGGCGGCGATCCTGTCGGGGGAATTGAAGGATGTGCTGCTGCTGGACGTGACCCCCCTTTCTTTGGGGGTAGAAACCAATGGCGGCATCACCAAAAAGCTGATTCCCCGCAACACCACCATCCCCGTCCGCAAAACCGATCTCTTTACCACCGCCGAAGACAACCAAACCTCGGTGGAAGTCCATGTGGTTCAGGGCGAGCGGGATTTGGCCGAGCACAACAAGTCCTTGGGGCGCTTTAAGCTCAGCGGACTCGAGCCCCTGCCCCGGGGGACGGCCCAAGTGGATGTGACCTTTGACCTCAATTCCGACGGCATCCTATCGGTAACGGCAGTGGATCGGCGCACGGGGGTTGAGCGGCGGGTGACGATTCGTGGTGCCTCCACCCTAGAGGAGCAGGAGGTGGCCCAGATGCTGGCGGAGGCCGAGAAATATGCCGATCGCGATCGCGCCCGCAAAGAACGCATCGAAAAACTGAACCGGGCCGAGAGCTTGGTCACCACCTGCGAGCGACAGTTAAAGGAGATGGCCCTCAACTTTGGCTACCGCCTAACCTACGAACGGCGCAAGGAAATCGAAAGCTACATCAAAAACCTCAAGGAGGCGATCGCCCAGGCGGAGCAGGCGGAAACCGGCGGGGATGCCCGCCTCGATCGGGGGCAAACCCAACTCCAGGAGGCGATCTACAACCTTTCCCGGGAACTCTACGCCGAGGGGGAAGAAGACGAGGAGGATCTTGACAGCGACCTATTCGACGGACTGCTCGACCGCATTGGCGGATTTGCCAGCCGCAACAGCAGCAAAAATCGCGAAAAAGCAGAATCCTCGCGTCGCCCCAATACCCGCATCACCTATGATGACGATGACGATGAGTGGATGTAGGCGGCGCACATGGAGCGGCTCAAAGATTCGGCCCTGTATCTCATTGCCGGCACCCTTCTGGTTTTAGGCATTGGGCAGGGGATAGATACCGTACTCCACAGTCCCTGGGCGTGGTTGCTGGCAGGGGGCGCTGCCCTATGGTGTTGGCGACCTGCTCCCGGTGCCGCTCCCCCCGTTGCCAACCGCAGCGCCGTGCGGCAGATGCTCCAGCAGATCCAGGGGGAAATCCCCAAGCTGCGCCAGACCCAGGATCAAGCTCTGTGGCGCGATCGCCTGGGGCAAGTTGAGCAGGACTTGGAGGAAGAACGCCTCCGGGTGGCAGTTTTGGGGCGTCCCGGAGTCGGGAAAACGGCCCTCGTGCGGGCGATCGCCCAAGCTCCGACCGCTGGGGCCCACCCCCTAGAATGGCGACCCTTCCCCCAGGGCACCCGACGGATCCGGTTTGTTGAGGGACTTGACGCCGAAGATGCGGCCC
Organism: Cyanobacteria bacterium UBA999; assembly: GCA_002291895.1. Taxonomy (GTDB): domain Bacteria; phylum Cyanobacteriota; class Cyanobacteriia; order Pseudanabaenales; family Pseudanabaenaceae; genus UBA999. Next base: position 6,967 of record DBAX01000016.1, on the reverse strand, counting down.
TCGTCCTTTACGTCACCGATGGCGCGCAGTGCGATCGGGATCTCGCCCAACTGCAAGCCCTACAGGCACCACGATTGCTGGTGGTGCTCAACAAGCAGGATGCCTACCTACCGGGCGATCGCCCGCGCTTGCAGGAACAGTTCCAAGAGCGGCTGCGGCAGTGGCGACCCGATGTTGCCCTATTTAAAGTTTCTGCCCAACCCCGTCCCATCAGGGTGCGCCAGAGCGATCCCCAAAACCAAATAGAACGGGCTTGGCACGAGCCCCAACCGCCCGCTCTCGATCTCCTGCCCCAGCGGCTATCCGCCATGGTGCACCAGGAATGGGCCACCCTTCTCTATGACAGCCTAGCGCGCCGCCTGCGCCGCGAGCGCGATGCCCTGATCGCCCAGATTTTTCAGGAGCGGCACCGGGAGGCTCAGTCTATCATTCGCCGCCACCAGTGGCTGACGGCCACAACGGTGTTTGCCAATCCCATCACTGCCCTAGATTTGGTCGCGAATACGGCGCTCAATGCCCAAATGCTCGTTGAACTGAGCCACCTCTACGACCAGCCCCTCACCCTCGGCAAAGCTACTCCCATCGCCCGGGCCCTGCTCCAGAATTTACTCCAAATGGGGTGCGTCGAAATGGCCACCCAAGCGGTTGCCCTAGGGCTTAAAACCCATGCTGCCACCTATGCTGTGGGTGGCTCGGTTCAGGCCATTGGTGCCGCCTACCTTTGCCACTTAGCGGGGGAGGGCTTTATCGCCGCCCTCGAAGCGGGTCTGAAAGCCGATGACATCAATGCCCTCAAAGCCTTTTGTCAGGAAAGTTTCGGGCGATCGCGGGGACACACTTTTTTCCAGAACCTCCTAGGAGACTGGTTAAAGGTCGCCACCCCGGGCTGAAAGCAGAAAAATCACAATGGGCCCCGAAACCACAATCAGCGCCAGGCACGTCAACTGAAAAATCAGCGTAAAGTTAATTCCCGAAATAAAGCCGCCAATGCTATCAAAAATTTCCATGGGTTTATGATGAAAAGTACTATTTTCAGCGATCATTTTAGCAAGCCCTAGGCACCCATGCTCGAAACCGATCAACTTACGACGCTCCCTGTCGATGACGACGATGCCCTAGACGATGTGGCCATGCCCCTTGCCGACCACCTTGAGGAACTGCGCCGCCGTCTTTTTGCTAGTTTGGTTGCCGTCGGGCTGGGGGCGATCGCCAGTTTCGTTTTTGTGAACCCCATTGTCTGGCTCCTAGAGCAACCTGCCAAGGGGGCCAAGTTTCTCCAGCTAGCGCCGGGAGAGTACTTTTTTGTCTCCCTCAAGGTGGCGGGATACTGCGGCTTGCTAGTCGCCAGCCCCATTGTGCTGTACCACATCGTCCGTTTCATCCTTCCGGGGCTCACCCGGCGGGAAAGGCGTCTCGTCCTGCCGATCATGGTCGGCTCTAGCGCCCTGTTTGCCATCGGCCTGATCTTTGCCTATCTGTTGCTGCTGCCCGCTGCCCTGAATTTTTTCATTAGCTACGGCGGGGATGTGGTGGAGCAGGCGTGGTCGATCGAACGGTACTTTGAGTTGGTTTTGGTACTGCTGTTTTGCACTGGCTTGGCGTTCCAAATTCCCGTTATCCAGGCACTGCTGGCCCTGACTGGTATTGTCTCCTCGGACAAAATGCTCGCTGGTTGGCGCTACGTGCTGGTGGGAGCTGTGGTTTTGGGGGCTGTGCTCACGCCCTCGACCGATCCCCTGACCCAAAGTTTGCTGGCCGGAGCCGTGGGCATTCTCTACTTTGGGGGCATTGGCCTAGTGCGGCTCATCGGAAAGTAAAGGCCTTCAAAGACCTGCTTTTTGCTTGCAGGTGGTTACCGCCGCCTGGGGCAGTTCTCCGATCATCGTGGTGAAATTCCCCTTGGCTTGCTCTGGCGAATAGCGCGATTCGGTCTCCGTCAACAAGCAAGTGCAGTAGGTGCGCGTGACGGTACCATCTGCCCGACCGCGACTTTGGCGATCGCGCACTACGGCACAGTCCCATACCCAGGCTTCCCGATCCCGATCTGTCCATGCCCCACCCTCGGAGGCCCCTCCATTGGTATCAGCAGTTTTAGTACAGCCATGGAGCAGGGCAACAGCCAGGAAAATGCCCAGCCCCAGAAAGGAAGTACCAAGGCCCACAGTCGGCGCTGCGCTGTCTCGACCCCGGGACTGGGCATAAAGTCCCTTGGCTTCGTGGGGGCGATCGCCGGAACATGATTTCCTTGCTGCCATGGGCTAAAAAAAGTGCCTAGACTGCTCGCCTAGGCAACATGTGGTGTGAGGAGTGAACGGAAACTTGCGTCTCCGCTTACTTGCTATTGTAAGCTAACCCAATTCATGTTTTCAGCTTTGCAAAATGTCTTTAAGGTTGCAGCAGATTCGGGCCCTCATAGTGCAGCGCAAAATGCTGGTGATGCTGGCGCTGGGTTTTTCGTCGGGGTTGCCCTTCGTGCTTGTAGACGATGCCTTCCGCGCCTGGATGGGAAGGGTGGGATTGGACTTGCGCACCATTGGCTGGCTGGGATTGGTCACCCTGCCCTACTCGGTCAAGTTTGTCTGGTCGCCCGTGGTCGATCGCTTTGTACCGCCCTTTTTGGGGCGTCGGCGGGGTTGGGTGGCCCTGATGCAAATGATGCTGGTGGTTACCCTTTTGGCGATCGCCCTGCTGATGTCGCTGTATCAGGGAAGCCCCCCGGGGGAACGGGCTAGCTGGCTGTCGGGATTGGCGATCGCCCTGGGGGTAGCGGCGTTTTTTAGCGCGACCCAAGATATTGTCATTGATGCCTACCGCAGTGATGTGCTGCTGGAGCGGGAAACCGGCATGGGGGTAGGGATTTGGGTGACGGGCTACCGGGTGGCCCTGATTGTGGCGGGGGTAGTGGGTTTTAACCTGGCGGATTCCTGGGGTTGGGCCTGGGTGTATGTGGTTTTGGCCCTGGGGTTGGGCACTATGGTAGTGGCGGCGTGGCTAGCTCCGGAGGAATCGGCGGTGGCGGCAATCCCACCGACCCTGGATCAGGCGGTCGTTGCCCCACTGCGGGAACTGTGGCAACGCTTTGGCCCCCAAAAACTGGGGCGGGTGATGGCCTTTGTCGTGCTCTACCGCCTGGGGGATGCCATGGTGAGCAAAATGGCGGTGCCGTTTTTGCAGCAGTTGCAATTTGAAGATGGCGAGATCGGCACCATTCGCCAGGGTTTGGGTTTGGGAGCAACCCTGGTGGGAACCCTGGCCGGCGGCGTGGCCCTGTCGCAGTTGGGCATCAGCCGATCGCTGTGGGTGTTTGGCTGGTTGCAGGCCCTGAGCAATCTCAGCTATGGCGTTTTGGCGATCGCCGGTAAGAACTACTTCCTCTTTATTGTGGCTATCAACATCGAAAACTTTTGCAGCGGTTTGGGCACGGCGGGCTTCCTTGGCTACCTAATGGGTCTGTGCCATCCCAGTTTTTCGGCTACCCAGTATGCCCTGCTATCCAGCTTGTTTGCCCTGGGGCGGGATGTGTTGGGTTCCCCGCTGGCTGGGGAGTTGGCGGTGCGATCGCCCGGTGGTTGGGTTGGCTTTTTTGGGATCACGACGCTCCTGGCCCTGCCCGGTTTGGCCCTGCTGCCCTGGGTGATTGGCATCAAGCCCGGAACTGAGAGCCCACCTCAGGAGAGCCGCCCCAACAGCCAATAGGTCACCATCGGCCCCTTGCCCTTGACAAAAACCGTTCCCCGCTTGCGAAAGACATAGCGTTCCTGGAGGCGCTCGTACACCGCTTCGGTCACCTGAATTTTGCCCCCCTCACCCTGGGATTCCATGCGGCTGGCGATGTTGACCGTATCCCCCCAGAGATCGTAAATCAGCCGCTTGGTGCCAATAACGCCAGCCACAACGGCCCCGGTGTGGATGCCCACCCGCAGCCCCACCCGCTCTCCTTCGTAGGTACGAAACTGGGCGATCGCCTTCTGCAGGTCGACAGCCATATCGGCGATCGCTTCCAGGTGCCGGGTCTGGGCAAAGGGCAAGCCACCGACAACCATGTAGGCATCGCCAATGGTTTTAATTTTTTCCAGGCGGTAGCGCTCGGTCAGGGCATCAAAGTTGGAAAAGATCCGGTTGAGCAAACCCACCAGATCGGTGGCGGACATGGCGCTGGAGATCTGGGTAAAGCCCACAATGTCGGCAAAAAGCACCGACACATCGTTAAAGTGATCGGCGATCGCCCCCGGATCCCGTTTCAGCCGCTCGGCAATGGGCTCGGGAAAAACATTGCGCAGCAGTTGTTCCGATTTTTCCTTTTCTAGGCGCAGTTCTTCTTCCACCAAATGGTTCATGGTGACATCTCGAAACGTCCAAACCCGCCCGAGTAAGCGGTTGGCGATGTGTTGGGGACGGGATGTAATCTCATAGATGCGGTAGTCCTTGAGGTGGTGCAGCTCAAAGGTTTCTGCCATTGGCTCCGCCAGGATCCGCACTACATGGCGCACAAACCGATCCGGATCCTGCATTTGGTAGGTGATCGCGCTGAGACGGGCCAGCATATCCCGATCGTCGGTAAAAAAATCCGGCGGCGGCGACCACTGGGCTAAAAAACTTTGGTTGTAGGACAACACCCCACCCTGGGTGTCGAGGGCTAAAACACCATCGCTAATCGCCTCAAACATGCTGCGCAGCAGGGAAAGCGATCGCTCCAAAACCTCCTCCGACTCCCGTAATTCCGTAATTTCGATCCCGAGGGCCAACACCTCGCGATCGCCGCAGGGACGGAGCCGCCAGGAGATCCACATCGGCAGCCCATCGCTTCGGATGCAGGTTGTTTCGTAGAACAAGTACAACAGGGGCTGGTGCCAAATATCCGCCAGCATCGTAGCCGTAGGGTGCCCCTGAACATCCACCGCCGGTAGAAGGGAGCCGAGCACCGGCTGCCCCACCGCCACCAGACCAAGGATCTTTTGCCCGTAGTCGTTCAGCATTAGGAGGCGCCCCTGCCGATCCCAACGGGCCAGAATGCAATTGGGAGTGTCGAGCAACTCATGGTATCGCTGGCGCAGGGTCACATCCGTCAGCCGCAGCAGTCGCTGGGGGGGGTGGGCGATCCACTCCACCCACAGGGTTTGGTCGGGGCGCTGCCAGAGGTAGGGTTCCGGGGAAGGGGGCACCGGATCCGTGCCGACCCACTGCCCATAGGCATCGTTGGCCCAAAGCACCGTGCCGTCGGCGTCAAGCCATGCAAGGGCCTGGGCCGCCGTAGCCGCCAACCAAGCAAAGGGAGGGGGAGGAAAATCGGTCATGGCAAGGTTCAGGGTTCGGCGATCGCCACCGATGGCATCCATGGCAGCGGATAGACTCTGGGGGAAAGGGTTCCGCCCCCGCCGGCGGGCCACCCTCCCGCCCCCATGACACCTGCACTCTCTGCCAAAAACGCTTCCATGACCCAATGGCGGTAATGTTACCCTGATGGTACCGCTTTTAGGAAAGAAACCGGTATGTCTGAATGGTACACCGCGGAACAGGTTCAGCAAATTCTGCAAAGGGCTCTGGCCAAGCGCGATCTCCTTGGCGAAAAACTCACCCGGGAGCAGGTTCAGGAGATTGCCACCGAATTGGGCGTTACTGCCACCGATTTTTTGGCCGCCGAGCGGGAGTGGCGACTGCAGCAGCAGGAACAGGGCGATCGCCAGGAATTTGACCGCTATCAGCGACGCCAATTTTTCGATGCCGCCGTTACCTTTGGGGTGATTGGGGGCTTTTTGTCGGCCCTAAATTGGCTCGGGGCCCACAGCATCACCTGGGCAGTGTACCCCCTGCTGTTTTTTAGTTTCATCTTGGCGCTTCGGGCTTGGAGCACCTTTCAGCCCCACAGCGACGGCTATCAAAAGGATTACCAAAAGTGGTTGGGCGATCGCAAGAAACGGCAATTTCTCCAAGGCATGGCCCAAAAAGTCGGCAGCAAAATCAGTCAATGGCTCGATCCTTCCCCCTAGGAACGTTCCTGGATTGCGATCGCGTTTGGGGGCAGTGCCATGGAGAAAAAGCTGCTCGTTTCATGGTACGTTGTGTCCATCGTTGCCGAATAAAGATCAGGGAGAACCATCATGAGCCTGACATTTTACTTCGCCCCAATGTCCACTGCCAGTATTACCGAAGCCGTTCTCGCTGAGCTTGATATTCCCTTCGACCTTGTTACCCTCAATATCAGCGCGGGAGATACCAAACAGCCAGAATTTCTCAAAATCAACCCCAATGGAAGAGTCCCGGCGATCGTCCATGAGGGTGTGGCAATTTGGGAATCTTCCGCAATTACGATGTACCTTGGCGAAGTGTTTGGTGTAGTGAGAAACCTCTATCCCGCCCTAGGAAGTCAACGGGGCGAAGCGATGAAGTGGATTGTCTGGAGCAACGTCACCCTAGCCGAAGCTGCGAGCCGGTTATTTGCATCCCTACCACCGGAAGAACAGGGGGATGCGGCAACCAATGCCCCAGAAGCCTCGGCTCCAGAGATGAAGGATCAAACCATCGCCGAAAGGGCAAAGGCGGATCTTCGTGCATGCCTCAGCATTCTGAACGGTGGGTTGGAGGAAAGGCCGTTTCTCATTGGCGAATACAGTCTCGCGGACACCCACATTCAGGGCATCGTTGGCTGGATCGGTTCCCTAGGGGTAGATGTGCAGTCCTTTCCCCACGTTGCAGCGTGGTTGGATCGCTGCTATGCCCGTCCCGCGATAGCAAAGTTGATGGCAAGCTACAGTTAGCAAAAGCATCCAAATCGCCAAGCCTGAATCGCGAAAAATCCTGCATCAAGGGAGTGGTATGCCCTCACCTAGTTACATCGTTTGTGTCCACCGCGCAAGCGATTTCCAGGAAACATCACACGCGATCGCCCTTTGATCCCAGTCGCGGCATTAACCTGCGCCGGTTTTTCTTTGAGCCCCAACTCTTCGATCTCATCCTTTGGGTGCAGGGA
>DBAX01000009.1 GCA_002291895.1 Cyanobacteria bacterium UBA999 | reverse complement strand
TATTCTGGGGCATCGAAACTCACCCGCACGTGGGACTGGGCTCCCAGGTTATAAACTTCGTTGGGCTGCACGGCCTCTAGGAGCCGACCCAGGTTGGTGCCGTCCGTCAGGTCGCCATACTGCAAAAACAGGCGCGTGTTTGGCAGGTGGGGATCCTGATAGATGTGATCCAGACGATCCGTATTGATGGTGGAGGAGCGGCGGATAATCCCGTGGACTTGGTACCCTTTTTCGAGGAGCAGCTCGGCGAGGTACGATCCGTCCTGCCCTGTGATCCCCGTGATCAATGCCCGTTTGGTCATGAAATTTTGTCGATGGTAGGTAAAGTTTCCCTAGCATACCCTAAGGACTCGTGCCCACCCAAAGGACCGATCGCCCCCCAGGCACCACCCGCGCACAGCGACCCTGGAGCGTGGCAAGCCCACTGCATTCCCGCTTGGCGATCCAATATGGGCATTACGCTCTACAGCATTACTGGATGGCGCAACACTATAGGGAAGCGGCAGCAATCCTTGAAGATCGCGCTGCATTCTTAATGGCAGGCGATCCACCGTTAAAAGCAGTCCCTGCAGAGGCACTGTCGCGACTAACAGTGTTAGAAGATCGCGATCCCCTAGCTCTGCAGCGCCATCCTGAAGTACGCGCTGCGTCGCCAGGGGTATTGTCGGCGGCAACGGAAGCATTTGCAGGCGATCTGCTGTGGCAAGAAGCTCCGATCTTTAGGAGTTGGGGTTGGCTGCCGGTGCGGCCTCAAAGGACAACCGCTCGTTGTGCACATCCACCACAATGCGATCGCCCTCCTTAAAGGTGCCGCGCAAAATCCCCTTGGCAATTTGGGTTTCCAGTTGCCGCTGGATCGTCCGCTTCAGGGGGCGGGCCCCATAGACCGGGTCGTAGCCCACTTCGGCGAGAAAATCCACGGCGGCAGTGCTGAGGCTAAGGGTGAGGCGCTGCTCGGCCAGGCGGTGTTCGAGGCGTTGCACCTGGAGGGTGACTATTTGGCGCAGTTCGTCCCGCCGCAGGGCATGGAACATAATCGTTTCATCAATGCGGTTGAGGAATTCGGGGCGGAAGTTGGCCCTGAGGGCTTCGAGGACGCGATCGTGCAGCAGTTCTTCCTGGTCGGCACTGGCACCGGCCCGGAGGGACTCCAAAATAAATTGGGAGCCGATGTTGCTGGTCATGATGATCACCGTGTTTTTGAAGTCCACGGTGCGCCCCTGGGCATCGGTCACCCGTCCGTCATCCAGGATTTGCAGCATGATGTTAAATACGTCGGGGTGGGCCTTTTCGATTTCGTCGAACAGCACCACGGCGTAAGGACGGCGGCGAATGGCTTCGGTAAGTTGCCCCCCCTCTTCGTAGCCGACATAGCCGGGGGGAGCACCCACCAGCCGGGCTACGGCGTGTTTTTCCATGTATTCACTCATGTCGATGCGCACCATGGCCCCTTCGGTATCGAATAGAAAAGCGGCCAGGGCCTTGGCTAGCTCGGTTTTGCCCACGCCCGTGGGCCCCAAAAAAATAAAGCTGGCGATCGGACGTTGGGGGTCGGCCAGTCCGGCGCGCGATCGCTGAATGGCATCGGCCACGGCGGTGACGGCCTCGGTTTGCCCGATGACGCGGCGGTGCAGTTCGGTTTCCAGATCCAGTAGTTTTTCCTTTTCCGAAGACACCAGCTTGCTGAGGGGAATGCCCGTCCACTTGGCAATGATTTCGGCAATGTCATCTTCGGTGACCTCCTCCCGCAGCAGTTGGCGGCTGTGCTTGGCGGCTTCGACATCCTGGAGTTGGCGGTGCAGGTCGGTGAGCTTGCCGTACTTGAGGGTGGCGGCCCGGGTGAGGTCATACTCCCGCTCAGCCTGTTGGATTTCAATGTTGACCCGTTCCATTTCGGCCTTGATCTCCCGAATTTGGTCGATGAAGCCCTTTTCCGATTGCCACTGGGCGCTGAGTTCCTTTTGGGTTTCCTTGAGGTCGGCTAGTTCCTTGCTCAGCTTGGCCAGACGTTCCTGGGAGTCGCGATCGCTTTCCTTTTGCAGCGACAGGCGCTCCATTTCCAGTTGCAGAATTTTGCGATCAAGCTCGTCAAGTTCCTCGGGTTTGGAGGTAATTTCCATCTTCAGCTTGGCGGCGGCTTCGTCGATCAGGTCGATGGCCTTATCGGGTAAAAAGCGATCGCTGATGTAGCGGGTGGAAAGCTGGGCAGCGGCGATCAGGGCATTGTCGGCAATTTTGACCCCGTGGTGCAGTTCGTAGCGTTCCTTCAGCCCCCGCAGGATCGAAACCGTGTCGGTGACGCTGGGCTGGTCGATGTAGACCTGCTGGAAGCGGCGTTCGAGGGCGGCATCTTTTTCGATGTATTTGCGATACTCGTCCAGGGTGGTGGCCCCAATGCAGCGCAGTTCGCCCCGGGCCAGCATCGGTTTGAGCAGATTACCCGCATCCATGGCCCCCTGGGTGGCTCCGGCCCCCACCACGGTGTGGATCTCGTCGATGAACAAAATAATGTGCCCCTGGGATTCGGTCACTTCCTTGAGCACGGCCTTGAGGCGCTCCTCAAATTCGCCGCGGTACTTGGCTCCCGCAATCAGAGCCCCCAAATCTAGGGCAATCAACTGGCGATCGCGCAGGGATTCGGGCACATCGCCACTGATGATCCGCTGGGCCAAACCTTCGGCGATCGCCGTTTTTCCTACCCCCGGCTCGCCGATCAGTACGGGGTTGTTTTTGGTGCGTCGGGAGAGAATCTGGATCGTGCGGCGGATTTCATCATCCCGACCGATCACCGGGTCGAGTCGCCCCTCCCGGGCCAGCTGCGTCAGATCCCGCCCATATTTGGTTAGGGACTCGTACTTGTTTTCCGGCGTTTGGTCGGTGACCCGCTGGTTGCCGCGAATTTGGGCTACCACCTGTCGCAGGTTGGCTTCCGTGATCCCCAAACCCTGGTAGAGGGGCATACCAAACCGTTGATCTCGCAGGTAGCCCAATAGGATGTGCTCGATGGAGATAAATTCGTCGTGAAGCTTTTTGCGCTCGCCGTCGGCGTGATCGAGCAACTGATCGAGACTGCGCCCCAGGTACACGGAGGTGCTGCCGCTGGTAATCTTGGCCTGTTTGTTGATGAATTCCATGGTGCGATCGCGGATGGGAGCAGCAGCGATCCCCAATTTACTGAAGATGGTCAGGGCCAGACCCTCGTCGTCGGTGAGGGCCTTCATGAGGTGCTCGCTTTCGATCTGCTGTTGGGATACCGATTGGACAATTTCGGCGGTGCGGGCGATCGCCGCCCAGGCCTTTTCGGTAAAGAGATTGGGATTGGTGGGTTGCATGGGCGCTCTTCTAGGACGTGTGCCCCCATTGTAAAGAAGACTTTTTGCCCATGGACAGGGGAGAACCCCACAGAATGGGGCGCATAACCGTATGTCGGAATGTTACTAACCTTGACCAAAATTTAAACTTAGCTGCATATTTTCCAGAAATTACTTTCGGGGAAGTAACAGAATCGATACACTTCCCTTGGGGCGAGCCTACGCAATCAAGATCGGCTAAACCCGATCCCCAATCTCGTAAAATAGGTATATATACGGATTGAAATGATCGTGAATTTGAGTTGTGGAAAACGGCGGGATCGGTTACCCCGTCAAGGTTATGCCCCTCTGGGCAATATAAAAAAAACATTAAAGGCCGGGGGGGAGACAAGAAACTTTGGCAAAATACCTTTGGATGAAACGGGGTCGGCTTATATAAAGACCCTGAATATAAATTCCATATTTAATACACTTTCAATCCCTTTTTATTCAACTTTTATAGAGCAGGTCTTAATTTTAGATCTGCTCTATATTTTTTTGATGACATCTTTTGCAATATATTGAAATAACCTTTTCGCTGTCTCGACGGGCGATAGCAGCGGATGAGGCATACTATGGCAGCAACGTACCCCATGGGTTGGACTATCCCCCAAATTATCGAGGGCTACAGTCAGGGGCATTTCCTGATGGCCGACAGTGACTACGATCCCGTGGCATGGTACTACACCAAGCGCCGCACCCTGATTCCCCTAGATGATCACTTTCACTGTCCGCGATCGCTGCGGCGGGCCCTAAACCAAGGCTGGTTCCATTGGCGCATCAATACGGCCTTTGGGGCGGTGGTGACGGGCTGTGCCAATCGCGAAACCACTTGGATTTCCCCGGAACTCAAGCAAATTTACTGGGATCTGCACCAGGCGGGCTGGGCCCATAGCTTTGAAACCTGGCAGGGCGATCGCCTCGCCGGTGGCATTTTGGGCATTGCCATTCGGGGCGTGTTTGTTGGCGAGTCGATGTTTTACCAAATTCCCGAGGGGTCTAAGGTGGCGATGGTGTTGCTGCAACAGCACTTGCGATCGCGGGGGTACCTGCTCTTCGATGCCCAACTGATGAATCCCCACCTGCAGCGCTTCGGTGCCTACGAGCTGGACGATGTCGCCTACCGCAAGCTTCTGGCCCAAGCCTTAGCCTTGCCCTGCGTTTTTACGGAGTGAACCTTCCTAGGGCTCGGTCAAGCGATGGTAAAGGTCAGGGCGGCGATCGCGGAAAAAGCCAAAGGCAGCCCGATGTCGCCGGATCGTCCCCAGGTCAAAGCTCTGGAAGAGCACCCCCTCCTCCGTTGCGTCCAGTTCCGCCAGTTTATCGCCGCGGTGGTTGCAGATGAAGGAATGTCCGTAGAAGGTTTGGTTTCCTTCGGTGCCGATGCGGTTGGCCGCCGCCACGGGAATAACGTTGCTCACCGCATGGCCAACCATGGCCCGCTGCCACGGATCCTTAGTGTCTAGATCTGGCTCCTGGGGCTCCGTCCCAATGGCTGTGGGGTAAAGCAGTATCTCAGCCCCCATCAACACCATGGCCCGGGCACATTCTGGAAACCACTGATCCCAGCAAATCCCAACCCCCAGGCAGCCAAAGGCCGTCTGCCAGACGCGGAAGCCCGTATCTCCCGGACGGAAGTAGAACTTTTCTTCGTAGCCGGGGCCGTCGGGAATGTGGCTCTTGCGGTATACCCCCAACAGAGCGCCCGTGGCATCGACCATGGCCAAGCTGTTGTAGTAGGTTTGCCCCGATCGCTCGTAAAAGGACACGGGGATCACCACCCCCAACTCCTGGGCTAGGGCTTGAAACTGCTGCACCGCCGGATGCTCGGTCACTGGATAGGCCAGGTCAAAAAACACATCCCGTTCCTCCCGGCAAAAATAGGGCCCGGAAAATAGCTCCGGCGGCAGAATGACCTGGGCTCCCTGCTGCGCTGCCTGCCGGATCAGGGCGGCAACGTGGGCATGGTTTTCGATCTGGCTGCCACCAAGGGTCGCCTGCACCACGGCGATCGTGGTTTTCCGTTCCGATCCCATCAGCCCGTGTTCCTCATGCCAGCGGCAATGCCATTGACCGTCAGGAGGGCTCCCCGAAGTAATTCGTTTTTGGAGTAGCGCGATCGCAGGTCGATGGTATCCACCCGATGCTGTCGCCACCGTTTTACTAGGGCTGCCTGAATAAATCCTAGGGGCACGATGGAGGCATTGCGCAGTTGAATGGAGCGCTCTAGGTCGCGATCGCCCTCCAGAAGCCGGCTTTGCTCGTTGATGCGTAGCACCACTTGGCAGGTGAGGTGAAATTCTGCCACGATCTGCTCGTAGAGCCCCAAAAATTCTTCCCGCCGCTCCGGGGGGGTCAGGGTATCAACATAGTGGCGCGCCACCTGTAGGTCGGTCTTGGCCAGGGTCATTTCCACCCGCGATAGGAGGGTTTTAAAGAAGGGCCACTTGGCATAGAAAAACTGCAGCAGCTTGATGTGGCCTTCGGGGTTCTCTAGCAAAAATTCGTGCAATGCCGTTCCTACGCCATACCAGGACGGCAGCAAAAAGCGGCTCTGGGTCCAGCCAAAGACCCAGGGAATGGCCCGCAGGCTGGATAGCTCCTTCTTGCCTCCCCGCCGTGCCGGTCGCGAGCTAATTTGCAACTGGCTAATTTCTTCGATGGGGGTGACGTGGTGAAAGAAGTCTGCCAGCGATCGCTGTTCGTAGATCAGACCGCGGTAGGCCTGGCGCGATCGCACCGAAAGATCCTCCATGGTGTCGAGCCAGCAGTCGAGGGTATCGGAGGAGCTGGGCAGCAAGCTGGACTGGATCACCGCTGTAGCTACGGTTTCTAGGTGGTAAAGGGCAATTTCCGGTTGGGAATACTTGGAGGCCAATACCTCCCCCTGTTCGGTGATTTTAATGCTGCCATTCATGCTCCGCCCCGGTTGGGCCAAAATGGCTTCATAGGTGGGGCCGCCGCCGCGCCCTACGGATCCGCCCCGACCGTGAAAAATGCACAACCGCACCCCCGCCTGTTCGCATACCGCCTGGAGCGCCGTTTGGGCTTTGTAAATTTCCCAGTTGCTACTCAAAAAGCCGGAGTCTTTATTGCTGTCGGAATAGCCCAGCATCACTTCCTGGCGATCGCCATAGCCCGTCAGGTAGGCGCGGTAAAAGGGCAGGGCAAACAGCCGAGACAAAACCTCGGGCGCAGCGCGTAGGTCTTCCACCGTTTCAAAGAGGGGCACCACCTGCAGGGTGCCGGAGCCGGTTTTGGGGTCGTACAGCCCCGCATCCTTGGCCAGCAGCAGCACCTCCAGCAGGTTGCTGACGCTGCGGCTCATGCTGATGATGTAGGTGTTGCAGATCACGGGCGTAAATTCCCGCTGGAGGGTCTTGACCATGCGAAAGGTGTTGATGATCTCCACCGTTCGCTCGGAGAAGGGTAGGCTGTGGGGGGTGAGGGGTCGGGGGCTTTGCAGTTCAGCCACGAGCCAAGCGATCTTTTCATCCTCGCTCAGGTCGTTGTAGGGCTGGGGGAGAAGGTTGTAGGTGGCAATGACTTCCCCTAGGGACTGGGCGTGCTGGCTGCTCTCCTGGCGAATATCTAGGTGGGCAAGGTAAAACCCAAAAATTCGCACCTGACGAATCAGGGTTTCGAGGGGGCGACAGGTGAGGTTGCTGGTGGCCAGGCTCTGCTGCATCAACTGCAAATCGCTCAGGAAGGCCTTGGCATTGGCGTAGTAGGTCTGGGGGGCGGGGGGTGGGGCCGCAAACTCGGCGGCCTGCCAATCGAGATCGCGCAGGTAACGGTTGCGATCGCGGGCATTTTCTAGCCGCTGACGCATGTAGGCGCACAGAAGGCGGTAGGGTTCTTGGCGGTAGCGCAGGGAGTAGGTCTCATAAACCTCCGGCAGCGCCACCTGGGATTGCCCTAGGGCTTGGAGGAGGTCATCGGAAACATCGCAAAGGTTTTGGGACAGACACAGCAAACTGCTGATCTTGCGCACCGAGTCCAGGTACTTTTGCAGCACCAAATCCCGTTGGAAGCACGCTACGCGCCACGTGACCTCCGGAGTAACCGAGGGATTGCCGTCGCGATCAGAACCAACCCAGGAGCCAAAGTTGCAAAAGTCGAGGGGTGGGGGGGTAAGGGTGGGAAAGTGCTGCTGCAACGAAAACACTAGGCGATCGTAGAGGGTGGGAATGGCATCAAAGAGCACTTCCTTGAAGTAATGGAGGGTATTCTCGGCCTCATCAAGCACCGTGGGCTTGGATTGGTTGAGCTCATCGGTGTGCCACCACAACTGCAATTCTTCCACAAGCTGCATCTGGAGGGACTGCACTTCCCAGTCGTGGCTTGGCGGGCGATCGCCCCCGTGCTCCAGTTGGCGATACTGCTCTAGGTAGTGATCCAATTGCTTGAGCAGTAGGGCAATGCTGCGCTGCTTTTCGCGGATCGCATGGCGCACGATTTCCGTGGGATGGGCGGTAAAGACAAGGCGAATATCCAGGTTCGCCAAGATATTTTGCACCAGGCGCGGTGGCACATTGAGGTTCTTGAGCATGGGAAACAGCCAGCGGAAGGTGCCCACGGGAAATGTGGTATCCCCATCGCCGTCGAGTCGCTGGGCCGTGGCCTTTTCCTGTTCGTAGTACTGCTCGACGATATTGATGAGCTGAAAGTAGAGGGCCAGGGCCCGGGTTACGGTGATCGCATCGTGGAGGTTCAACCCCTCCACCACCCGGAGGATGCTTTCACTCAGTCCCGCGGGGGTGGCATCGTCGGGCAGTCCCAACTGCCGCAACTGGCGCAAAACATCCACGAGCTCCTGCCCACATTCCTTGAGAAGAACTGCCTCCCAAAGCTCCTCCGCCACTCTTAGCCGCTGCTTCAGCCGAGCAGTGAGCTGTCGGGACTGCTGCTCGTGGCTCACAAGGTGCATCAAAGATTCGGCAAGCGTCGCGACGATGGGGCTCATGCAAACACACTCCGGTAGGCAGGCAAATATCAAGGTTTTTCGCCACAGTTGTACGCCACTAAGGATGGGGGCAACTGTTCAGCGTAGACTTTTTGGGTTGGCTATCATAGGCAAAGACAGCCATGCAAAATTTTGGCACACAACAGCGAACTCTGACTACGACCCTGAAATTCTATGCCGCTATTTGACGTTTTAATTGTGGGGGGAGGAATGGTGGGGGCCACCCTTGCCGCTGCCCTGCGTAACCGATCGCTGCGTGTTGGCATCATCGAACAGCGCCGCACGTGGCAGGATGGGGAATTTACTAGCGATGGGCGGGCCAGCGCGATCGCCTGGGGAACCAGTCAGATTTGGCGGCAAATAGGGGTTTGGGAAACGATGGAGTCGTTGGGGGTGACTCCGATGCAGCGCATCCAGATATCCGATCGGGAGTTTCCTCTCCAGGTGCTGTTGCGGGCTGAGGAAGCGGGAACCCCTTGCCTGGGCTACGTGGTGGAAAATGCCGTAACCCAGCGGGCGCTGTGGCAGGCAATTCAGGAAGCGGATAACATCGAGGTGCTCTGCCCGGCGACCGTTATGAACCTCACCCCAGCGGCCGCTGGCTGGCAGGTAACCCTGGCCACACCCCAGGGGCTGGAGATGGTGGAAGCGCGCCTGCTTGTGGGAGCCGACGGGCGGGACTCCCGGATCCGCTCCTTAGCGGGCATTGCCCAGGGGCAGCGTTCCTACAACCAAGCGTGCCTGGTGACCCAGGTGCAGTTGGGGCGATCGCACCAGAATGTGGCCTACGAGCGATTCCAGGATGGGGGCCCCTTCGCCATTTTGCCCTTGGCGGGCGATCGCTGCTGCGTGGTTTGGACCGTGCAGGCCGATGCGGCGGAACAGTGGCGATCGCTGGGGCCAACGGAATTGGTTGCCGCACTGGCAGAGCGGTTTGGAGCCGCCCAAATGGCAGCCTTTGCATCCCTTGAGGTGCTCTCCCCGCCGGTAGCCTACCTGCCCCGCTGGGCCCACAGCTTGGGAGCGGTGCGCCCCGGTTTGATCCTGATTGGAGATGCCGCCCACGCTACCCATCCCGTTGCTGGGCAGGGGGTCAACTTGGGCATTCGGGATGCGGCCACCTTGGCGGAGCTTGTGGAGCAGCTTGGGGTGGTGGATCTTGGGCGACGCTTCCAGCGGCGGCGCTTTTGGGACAACTGGGGCATCCTTAACCTCACGGACAGCACCAATCGACTGTTTTCCAGCAAATTCTGGTTCTGGGTGGGGTTGCGGCGGGTGGGGCTGCTGCTATTGCAACTTTATCCCCTGCGGTGGGTGCTGATGTTTGTGATGATGGGGCGGCACCAGTCTTTTCCCCGCCTGCACCCAGGAAGAATAAGTCGGAAATTGTCTGAGCCATTGCCTTCCTATTCGGAGCAAAAGTGCTAAACTCTGTCCGTTCGCGCTTGGGGGTGCGGTGAGATTGCTCCAAGTTTTGCCCTTTTTTGACCAAACCGTTGACCGTTGGGTGCCAGCGGCACGGGTTTTGCGTTGGCTGCTCTTCCTGTGGATGTTTGCCGGATTGTTCACTTTGTTCTCGGCTTCCCACCATCCGGCGGCCACCGAGGCAGCCACGCCAGCCTATTACTTTTTCAAGCTGCAATTGCTATGGGTGGGCCTTGGTCTGGTGCTGTTCAATGCCTTGGTGCATTTACCCCTCAAGGTTATGATGCGTTCGGCACCGATAGGTATTTTTGTTTTGCTAGGGCTGTTGCTGGCGATTGAATTCATTCCCGGCTTAGGAGCAACGCGCAATGAATCCCGACGCTGGTTGACCTTGGGGGGCGTTCTGGTGCAGCCATCGGAGCTCATTAAACCTTTTTTGATACTGCAGGGGGCGCAGTTTTTTACCCAGTGGCCGGCGTTGAGTTGGAAGCAGCGATCGCTCTGGCTGGGAATTTTTGCGATCGTGATTTTGGCGGTTTACTTGCAGCCTAGTCTGAGCGTGGCGGCCCTGTGCGGCATGATGCTGTGGCTGCTGGCCCTGGCGGCGGGGCGCACGTGGGGGCAATTGTTGACGGTGGCAGCGGCGGCGATCGCCGCCGCTTTGGTAGCCATCCGTCCCTACCAAGTGGAGCGGCTGATGATGTTTGTCGATCCCTGGCAGGATCCCCAGGGCTCGGGGTACCAGTTGATTCAAAGTTTGCTGGCGATCGCTTCGGGAGGCGGATGGGGGACGGGGTATGGACTGTCGGGGCAGAAGCTTTTTTTACCCGAGGGGCATACGGACTTTATTTTCGCCATTTTCGCCGAAGAATTTGGTTTTGTGGGTTGCGGCTTGGTGCTGCTGTTTCTGATGGTTCTGAGCAGCCTGTGCCTGTGGCAAGCCAACCAGTGTCGGGATCTGACGCTGCGGCTGACCATTGTGGGAACAACCGTGATTTTGGTGGGGCAGTCCCTGCTCAATATTGGTGTGGTTGCCGGTGGCATTCCTACGACGGGTGTGCCCTTCCCCTTTCTCAGCTATGGCGGCAGTGCGATGCTCTCGAATATGTTTGTGGCAGGGCTTTTGGTGCGCTGCTTTCGGGAGATGGGTACGGCTGAGGTGGTGCCTCTACGACCGGCTACCGCCGCCCGAACCACCCGGGAACGACGGCGACGGCTAAGCTCGGGGCAGGTGCCCTAACGTGGTGCCGACGATGTCTATGCCCTGCCTAAGGAAATGCGTTCCCTTCCCGTGCCATGCAAACTCCTGAGCCAAAAATCGCGAACGCGCTCTGGGCTTTGTTGCAAAACTCAGCCTTTGTAGCCCTGTGGAGCGCCCAGATCCTGTCCCAGTTGGCTGATAAGATTTTGCTGACCTTGGTGGTGGGCTTGGCGGCGTTGCCAGGGTTTTTGACCGATCGCTGGATTAGCTCCGATTGGCGGGACTCGCTGATTATGGTGGCCTTTACGGCCCCGGCGATCCTGTTTGGTACTTTGGCTGGGATCTACGTCGATCAGCACTCCAAACGGCAAACCCTTCTTGTGTGTAATTTCATTCAGGGTTTTTTACTGCTGGCGATCGCCTTTTTACCTCCGAGTTTTATTTTTCTGCTGGTGGTTACCTTTGCCGTATCGACCTTGGCCCAAGCCTTTGCCCCCGCCGAGCTGGCAATTTTGCCCCTTATTGTGCCCAAGTCTCTCCTGATTACCGCCAATGCCCTCTTTACCGTCACGATCATGGGGGCGCTGATTGTGGGTTTTGCCATCGGCTCTCCCCTGCTGCGCTGGGTTTCGGAACTGTTGCCGCAACTGCCCGTGCTGGCCCGGGTGGGAACAGTGGGGGGCATGTACCTGCTGGCCAACGGAGCCTTGGCGATCGTACCTGACCACGAGAAGCTCAAACCCCGGGATTTAACTGTCGGCGGCATCTGGCATAACCTCCAGGAAGGGGTGCGCTACGTGCGCGGCGATCGGACGGTGCGCGGCGCTATGGTGCAGTTGGTGCTGCTCTACGCCATCCTGGCGGCCCTGATTCGCCTGTCTACCAACCTCACGGAACTCCTAGGGCAGAATCGGGAAGATTTTGGCTTTTTTTTAGCGGCCACGGGCGCGGGGCTAGCCCTAGGGGCGTTTTTGCTGGCCCAGTTGGGCGATCGCCTTTCCCATCTCCCCCTCAGCTTGATTGGCTTTAGCGGCATTGCGATCGCCCTGCTTTTGTTTGCCCTGATTACCGAGCTGTGGGTAGGGTTGGCCATCTGCATTTTTCTGGGTCTTCACGGCGCGCTGATCGTGGTGCCGATGATGGCCCTGATCCAGCACCACACGCCCGAAACCATGCGCGGCAAAGTTTTTGGGCTGCTGAATAATGCCCAGAATATTGCCCTCTCGCTGTCCGTGGTCATGGTGGGTCTGCTGCTACAAATCACTGCCAGCCTCATGGAAGCGCGGCTTGGTTTTCAGGTGGTGCTGCTGCTGTGCAGCAGCATGGTGTTGGGGTTTGGCCTGTGGACCTGGCGGCTCACCCAGGGCGAAGAGACCCCATGAACGGCTACCTACTGATTCCGGCGGCGGGCAGCGGGCGGCGGATGGGTGCTGATCGCAACAAACTGCTGCTGCCGCTACTGGGCCAGCCAATGCTGTTTTGGACCCTCACGGCGGCGGTGGCTACCCCGTGCCTCACCTGGCTGGGCATCATGGTGCAACCCCAGGATCGGGAAGAGATTGGGGCGATCGTGGCCGCCGTTCGTCCCCGGATTCCCGTTGTGTTGATTCCAGGGGGGGCAACGCGCCAGGAATCCGTATGGGCTGGGGTGCAGGCCCTGCCGCCCGAGGCGGAGTTTGTGCTGATCCACGACGGGGCCCGCTGCCTGGCTACAGCGGATCTCTTCCAGCGTTGCTTCCAAGCCTTGGGCACTGCGCCCGCACTGATTGCCGCCGTTCCCGTCAAGGACACGATTAAAGAAGTGTGCCAGCAGCAAATCGTTCATACCCCGCCCCGCGATCGCCTCTGGGCCGCCCAAACACCCCAGGGATTCCGGGTGCCCCTACTGCGCACCGCCCACCAGCGGGCCCTAGACCAGGGTTGGGAGGGTACCGATGACGCTGCCCTGGTGGAGCGCCTTGGCCAGGACGTGCAGGTGGTTATGGGTGAGGAAACGAACCTGAAAATTACCACGCCATCCGATCTGACCATCGCCGCTGCCATCCTCCAGTCCCGCTAAGGGTCAAAGCAAGCGCCCCACTAGGAGGGCGATGTCACCAGAATGACCACATTTTCCATCTCCCGCTCGAAGCGCAGGGTGGTGATAATATCCGACTCCTCTAAAGTGAGGGAGCTAACGACAATCACGTCCGGTCGCAGGGTGAGGGCCTTCTCAAAAACCTCGTGGTGGTTTTGGGCCTCCGCGACGCTGTATCCCTTGGCCTCCAAAACTTCGGCTAGGGTGCGCACGGTTGAGGCATTTTTATCGACAATCAGTACCCGCTTATTGCTGCCCCCCTGGGATAGCAGAGCGTCAATGTCTTGGAGCAGTTGCTCCTTGTGAATCGGCTTGGGTAGGTAGCGATCGATGCCCAGACGATAGCCCCGCTCCCGATCCTGGACGATGGAAAGAATAATGATCGGCACGTGGGCGGTTTCCGGATCGTTGCGCAAGACTGCCGCCGCATCAAAACCATTCATTTGGGGCATCATCACATCCATAATGATCAGGTCGGGATGGATTTCCTTAACCCGTTGAATGGCTTCGATCCCATTGGTGGCTTCATGAATTTGGTATCTGCCGGTATTTTCTAATTCCTGGCGCAGCAGTTCGCGGATGTGGGGGTCGTCGTCAACAATGAGAATTTTTTTGCCGATCGCCGAGGCCAACTGCTGCCGGGTCTCCATATTTTGCAACTGTTGCAGCAGGCTGCCAAATTGCAGATCCACAGAGCGGGGCAGGATGCCGTTGGTAACAGCTATGGGTAGGGAAAAGGAAAAGGTGCTGCCCTTGCCCAGTTCGCTGGTAACCCAAATTTTTCCGCCATGGTGCTCGATAATCTGCACGCAAATGGGCAGCCCAAGACCCGTACCCTTGGGTTTGTCCGTTAGGGTGTCTCCCACCTGTTTGAACTTCTCAAACACCTTGGGGCAATCCTGGGGGGCAATGCCGATCCCGGTGTCGATAATTTGCACCACTACCTGCCCATCCTCCAAGAAGGCCCGGCAGGTGACGCCGCCCTGCTGGGTGAATTTCACCGCGTTGGAAACCAGGTTGATCACGACTTGGATGAGGCGATCGCGATCGCCCACAATCTCGGGGAGGTCGGGGGCAAGATCCTGCTCTAGCACGAGTCCCGACTTCACAAACAGCGAGGAAGTGGCATTGAGGGCGTGCTCAATGACCGAGGTGATCTGAAGGCGCTCCATGCGCCACTCAATTTTGCCCGCCTCCATTTTGGCAATGTCCAAAACATCATTGATTAACGATGTCAGCCGCTCCGATTCGGCCACGATGATGTCGAGGTTCGCTTCTACTTTTTTGAGCGATCGCCCTAACTTTTTGTTATCAATCTTGCTGACAATGGGCAAAATGTCGTCGGTAAGCTTTTCTCGAATGATGGAGGCAAACCCCAGAACCGATGTTAGGGGCGTGCGCAACTCGTGGGAGACGGTCGAGATAAAATCCGTCTTCATCTTGTCCACTTCCCGCTCGTCGGTGATGTCCCGCACCAGGATCGCCGTGCCCAGCCAAGACTCGGCGGTGCGATCGCCCGGACGATGGACGGCCGTAAGGGTCACCTGCCCGGTTCGCCCTCGGGGAAGGAGCAGTTCCTCGGTTGCTAAAGCTGCCGGGCAGCAGTCATGGGACGCCAGTAGGGTGTGGAGTTCCCCAATGGGCACATCGGCCGCGCCCATACCCACGGGGTAGGGAATATTCAGTTGCAAGAGTTCAATAAAGCGGGGATTGATGATCAAGATCCGTTGCTGGGTATCGACGACCAACAGCCCATCGGCCAAGTTGTTAAAAATGGCATTTAAGCCCTGGGTTTCCTCCAGGGTGCTTTGCAACTGGTTGAAGGAATCGCCCAATTGCGCCACCATGGCGTTAAAGGTGCGCGCCAGTTCGCCCACCTCATCGTCGTAGAGCACCTCGGCCGTGGCCGTGAGGTCGCCATCCCGCAGGCGGGCGGCCGCATCATTGAGGCGCACCACGGGCACCACAATCTGGCGGCGCAAAACAAACACCATGCCAATGCCGAGCCCTAGGGCCAAAAGCCCCAGAAAGGCATTTTCCCATTGGTTGCTGACGATGTGCTCCAGCTGATGCTCGAACTGATGACTAGCCTCTTCTTCGGCATGGGCGACGATCGCCCCCAAACCCGCCATCATTTCTTCGGCCAAGGGCTCCGACTGGGTAAATAGGTACAAATCCTCCCGATAGCGATCGCCCTTAGCCCGGGCAAACATTTGGGGCACTAGGGAACGGAACCGCCGCCGCCGCTGCCTTAGGGTGGCAAACAGGGACTGCTGCTCCGGCGTCATTTGCGATCGCTGGGCCTCCATCTGGGCAAAGACAGCATCGTTTTTTTCCGCCAAAGTGCGAAACCGGAACCGAAACGCGGGCGATCGGCTAGTAAGGTAACTTCGCAGGGAGGAGATCTTTTCGGCATAGATGCCCCGATAGGTTGTTAGGTCCGCCAACACTGCCATAGACAGCGTGGAGGGCGCTTGCTGTCGCTGGATTAGGATCAGCCGCTCTAGGGAACGTTCGATATCGATGATCAGGGGCTGTCCATCGCGATCCAGGAGCCCTAGGGCCGGTTGGTTGGTCAGTGGATCATCCCCCACCAAGAATAATTGCTCCGGCACGAAGAACCAACGATTGTAGCTGCGGCGAATTTTCACCAAATTTTGTTGTATCACCGCGCCATCATCGCCACCCTGGGAAACCAGTTCTTCAAGGGAGACCAGTTCCTGCTCAAAAAGTTGGCGTGCTTCCTGGTAGCGGCGGCGCAAATCCGCATCCCCCGTGGCCAAGTAGCCGCGAATGTGGGAGCGCATCTCCACAAGGTGGTGCTGGGCCCGAGATGAGAACAATACCTTAGGAAAGAGGCGCTCCTTAGTATTGAGGGTGGTTTCCGCATCCTCGCGACTGTGCCAAAGTTGCTTGCCAATCATTAAAAACAGCACCAGAAGAATCAGCCCCACCCCAAGGTTGAGCTTCTCGCCAATGCGACGGCGGCGCAAAAAGTTCGTTGGCACCAAGGCAAGCTTCAATAAAAACATAGGGGTCACCGTGGGGATTGCAGCATGAAGCGTTCCAAACTCAGTTCGTTAATGCGGTTCCACTGATAAATCTGTTGACGGAACTGCCGCCAGGGTCGGTAGATGCGGCGAAATTCCCCGTCAGTGCGGGACTGCTCTTCCAAGACGGCGATGGTATTTTGGTGGGCGGCGCGCAGGATGGGCTCCGAGTAGGTGCGCAGGATGGTGCCGCTCTGCACCAGTCGCTCAAGGGCAGCGGCATTGTTGCTGTTATAGTCGGCGATCATCTTATTTCCCGCCTGGGCCGCCGCCACTTCTAGTACCTGCTGATAGGTGCGAGATAGCTTTTGCCACTGCTGAAGGTTGATGACGAGAAAGTTACTCAGCCCCGGCTCCCACCAGCCCGGAGAATAGTAGTATTTGGCTGCCCGATGCAGACCCAGCTTTTCATCATCGTAGGGGTTTTGCCATTCCGCGGCGTCAATACGTCCCTGGGATAGGGCAGCAAAGATTTCCCCGGGATCAAGCAACGTCACCTTGGCCCCCATACGGCTAAGCACGGCACCCCCCAACCCCGGAATGCGCACCCGCAGCCCGCGAAAGTCCTCAATTTGCTGAATCTCTTGGCGAAACCAGCCGCCCATCTGCACTCCGGGGCTGCCGCAGGGAAGACCCACGACCCCGGCGGCGGTAAACAATGGTTGGATTAGCTCCATGCCGCCGCCTTGGTAAAGCCAGGACAATTGCTGATAGATCGTCAATCCGAAGGGAATCGTAGCCGCAAAGGCAAAGGCAGGACTGCGGTTGACGTAGTAGTACATATTTGTGTGCCCCAAATCCACCGTGCCCTTGCCCACACCATCGAGCACAGCGAGGGGCGCAACCTTTTGGGGGTCGTTGAGAATTTTGATCGAAAACCGTCCTTCCGTCAGTTGGCTGACCCGCTGGCAAAAGAACTTGAGGCTGCCAAGAATCAAATCCAGATCCTCAGACCAACTGGTGGCCATATTCCACTCCAAGAGTGGTTCAGCACGGGCAGGTATCAAAAAGGTGCGACGGTTCATAGGGTGGCGTATTGATAGGAAAAGTCGGTGAAACTGAGGTAACTCACCCTTTGCCAGGCATGGATGCGATCGCGAAACTCTGACCAAGGCCGGTAGATCTGGGCAAAATCCCGATCCTTTTGGGCTAGCTCCCCATAGAGCTTGGTTGCGGTTTGCGCCGCCGCATTCAGCACCTCCTCCGGGAAGGGCAGGAGGGTAGCTCCCTGCTGTTGCAAGCGAACCAGCGCCCGACTGTTGAGGACGTTGTACCGAGCCGTAAGCCGCAGGTTCACCGCCGCCGCCGCCGATTCAACGGCCGCTTGGTAGACTGGGGGTAATTCTTGCCAAGTTTTTAGGTTGACCACCACTGCAAAGCTCGTTCCTGGTTCCCACCAGCCGGGGTAGTAGTAGTAGGGAGCCGCCTCCACCAGCCCCAGGGCGGTGTCATCGTGGGGCCCGATCCACTCCACCGCATCGATCGCCCCTTCCAGAAGTGCTGGCACAATCCCCTCCGCTGCAGTAGCTATAATCTCCGCCCCAAGGCGGCTCAGAATTTCTGCCCCTAGCCCCGTGATCCTGATTTTGAGGCCCCTGAGATCGGCGGTGCGGGTGATTTTCCTGCGGTACCATCCCCCCATCTGGGTGCCGGAGTTGCCCGCGGGAAAGGCGATCGCCCCAAACCGGGACATCATTTGATTCAGGGCGTCGATCCCCCCAGCGCCGTAGAGCCAGGCGTTGTGCTGCTCTGCGGTAAGACCGAAGGGAATGCCAGTACCAAAGTTAAAAGCTATGCTTTTGTCGGTGTAATAAAACAAAGTCGTGTGCCCACAATCGACGGTGCCATCGGTGACCCCATCGAAAACCTTGAGGGGGGGGACTAGGGCCCCGCTAGGGTAGGGGGTAATAGCAAACCGGCCGCCCGTGAGCAGGCTGACCGTTTGGCAAAAATCTAGGGCGCTGTAGCGCACCCCTAGGTAGGTGGGCCAGCTTGTGGCCATGCGCCAGCTAATAAATGGCCGATCACCCCCCATTTCTGGAGCAAGGGAGGCATCTTGACAACCTGCCATAAGGGCAGAGGCAGCAGCAAGACCCACAAACCGGCGACGTTTTAGCATGGGGTATCGCAAAAAAACTTAACTATTTTTTAAGTTTACGGGCAAATCTGAGATTTTCGTGTATGCCGCAACACATGCCAAGGGTGAAGGAGGCGATTTCCCCCTGGGATGGGGAGGAATTCTACGGTAGCTGGGCGATCGCATCCGGATTCCCAATCTGTGGATCTCGCCGAGAATTTTCTGACTGGAGGTGCAGCGATTTTGAGATTTTGTCGCCGACGGATATGTTTTTTTTCTAAGCATGAAGTGGGGAGATCTCAGGCAGCAGCCTAAGGGATCTGTGGCATCAAGTGCTCCAGGAAAAAAGGGCAAAAAAACTTGGGACACCTTGTTGCTATGCTAAGTGCGGCGCGTATGGAACTGGTATGTCTCCCCTAGTAGCACTCCTCGGTCTGCTCTGCTTCCCGCTCTCCGTTGTATTGGGTTTTTTCTATCTTTCCACTAAGAAATCCCTAGAAAAATTGTCGGCCATAGAATCTGTCACCATTGCCAAATTGCTGTCCATGAGCAAAGAATTACAAAAAGCGGTGGGTAAGGATGTCAAGCGTGGTGGGTTGGTGAAACTTTCGGGTCGGGTTACTTGCGATCGCCCGTTGGTTTCCGAACTGTTTCAAGAGTCCTGCGTGTACTACAAATGTCAGGTGCGCTGGGAATACGAAGAGGCTACCTACTACCGCGAAACCATTGATGATCAGGGGGCCGTCACCCACCGAGAACGCTTGAGCAATCCCCCGGAAGGCTACCGCAGCCGCGGCGCTTACGGAGCCGGAGGGTCGGGTGGCGGCTACGGCGGGGGCATGGGTGAAGGTGACGGGGATGGTGGCCACGGGGGCGGTTATGGCGGCGGACCAACAACCCGCATTCAGACCGAAATCAGCAAAGGATGGGAAACGGTTTACGAAGATCGCCGGGACGTGGATTTTGTGCTCCAGGATGACTCCGGGGCGATCGCCGTCGATCCCAGCGATGCCGAGATTGAGGTGGAGCGCCCCCGCAAGGACTACCTATCGGGCAACCCCCATGACCTAGTGCTGCGCTTTGGCAATTTCTCGCGCAACGTTAGCCAGTACGGACATTCCCGCAACAGAGACACCCTGGGTTTTCCCTTCGAGGAGGAATCCCTCAGCATCGGCCAAAGGGTCTACATCACGGGACAGGTGCGGTTTGAGCAGCAGGTACCCGTGATTAAAAAAATAAACCCTGGTGCCGGCATTAAGTTCCTTATCACCCACAAATCCCACGATGAAACGATCAACGCCCTGCGCCAACGCCAGCAAGCCCTCCTCGTCGCGGCGATCGTCAGTTGATTGCTGCCCTCCTTGTCCTGCTTCTGATCCTCGCTGGGGTAGTCCGTCCCTAGGGCTAAGGCGACTGGAAAGGTGGACAAAAGCTTAAGAAGGTCGCGCTAGCCAAAACTACCCCAATTTCTGCACTTTTTTTTCCTAGATTCAATATGTCAGATTGAGTTAAACAACCATTAACTTAAAATTCAGTAAACCTTCTTAACGAATCTTTACCTCAAGCGCTAGGAAATCCATGTCAGAAATCACGATCATCAGCTCTATCGCCGAGCGCCTCAATGACTTAAGTCAAGAAAAGGCCTGTGGCGAATTGATACTTATGCACAACGAAGACCCCCAGCAGCAGTGGCACCTTTATCTGCACATGGGGCGCGTGGTTTATGCGACGGCTACCAGTCACCGCGTGCGGCGTTGGGAGCGGGCAGTTCGGCAGGTGCTTCCCCATTTGGCGGGAACGCCCTCGGTACATCAGCCCATGGAGATCGTGGACGTGCGTTGCCCCTGGGAACTTCAGGTTCTTACAACATGGCTTGAGTCACGAAAGATTACGGCGGCGGCGGCTAAGGCCGTGGTGAACCACATCGTGCGCGAAGTGTTTTTTGACTTTATCGAGAATTTCTGCACCCAAATGGTCTGGCTGCCCTATCGCCAACTCCAGCAGCATTTGGTCTTCCTCTGCCCCCAAAATCTTGTGGAGCAGGCTTACGCTATGCGCGCGGACTGGCAAAATTGTGGCTTAGGGCGGATGCGGGCGCGTATGCCCCGGTTTCAGCCCAATATGGCCCCGGTGCTGTGCCATCCGGAGCATCTCCGCTCTATGCTGCCCACGGCTATGTTTGAGGATTTACTGATGCTGCTCCAGGGGCAGTTAACAATTTGGGATGTGGCGGTGCGACTAAAGCGATCGCCCTGCGATACTATGCGCCTGCTGCTACCCCTTGTGGGGCGGGGGGTAGTGCACCTGCAGCCCGTGGAGGATTTGCCCCTGCCCGTGCGCTTTGCGGCCAATACGCTCCCGGAAGTGCAGCAATTGCCCCTTATTGCCGTGGTGGGGACGGATGACTATTTGCCCACGCTGCTGCGGGATGCCGGGTATGAGGTTATGGTTTTGGCCCAACCGGATCGGAACCTGCTGCAATTGCTGCGGCGTCGCCCGGCGCTGTTTATCTTCACGACGGCAGATTATGAATTCTGTCAGTTGCTGCGCCAAAGTCGCGGCTTTAGCGAAACGCCGGTACTCTTTCTGCTGTCGTCGAATGGCTTGCTGGAAAAGACGCGCGTACGGTGGGCTGGCGGTACATTGCTCCTCCCCCATCCGGTTTCCCCAGCGAAATTGGCAGTGGCGATCGAAGACTTGCTTAGCGGCAACCAAAGCCCGGCCGGGGCCCAGATGGTAGCGGCAATCCGCTAGACTATGGCTCGTAGCGCAATGATTGGGGGTTATGGGCAGAATACCAAACCTGGGACAGGCATCCCTACGGCTAACTCAGTGGCTCCGCCTGCCCTTTGCCCCATGGACAGCGGGATCCCAATTTCTTAGCTCCGTATCTGTGCTTGGCAGCTTGCTTACGGGGCTGCTGTTTCTGCTGCCGTTCCTAGAAAGTGCCCAAATTGGCGTGGTGACGATCGCCATTGTGCTGACGTGGGGCATGCGGTGGCTGGGGGATCGTCCGGCCTGGACGCCGATCCATGTGCCCCTAATGCTCTACTGGGTGTTAGCTACCGTTGCTACCCTTCTGTCGCCGGTGTGGGCGGCAGCCCTAGATGGTTGGATCAAGCTAACCCTCTACTTTCTCAGTTTTGCGGCCTTTCACCAGGTTTTGGTGGCGGCGGGCTGGCGATCGCGCTTGGTGGGGGCCTATCTGGTCTCCACCCTCTGGGTCAACGCCTACGGAGTGCAGCAGTTTGTCCTGGGTGCCCAGGAGCTGGCCACTTGGACCGATCCCACATCCACCCTAGCCGGGATCACCCGGGTATACAGCTTTTTAGGGAATCCTAACCTTCTGGCTGGCTACCTGGTGCCTTCCGTGCCCCTAGCGATCGCCGCTGTGGGCATTTGGCGGCGCTGGTCTCTGCGTTTTGGGGCAGGGATCGTTGCCCTGAGCAGTGTTTTTGTGATTACCCAAACCTTCAGTCGGGGTGGACTGCTGGCGATCGCCGTAACCCTCGCTTCCTGCGTGTTGCTGGGCGTGTGGTGGTATGGCAAGCGATTGCCGGGTTGGATTGTTCCCGCCTTTTGGGGCGGCTCCATGGGTGCCATTCTCCTTGCAGCGGTTGTGGTAGCCCCAATTCGGCAGCGGTTGGAAAGTATTTTTTTGGGTACGGGCGACAGCAGCAATAACTTTCGGGTCAGCGTTTGGGGAGCCGTGCTGCGGATGATCCAAGCCCGTCCCCTGCTCGGCATCGGGCCAGGCAATCGGGCATTCAATCAAATCTATCCCCTATTTCAGCGCTCAGGATTCAGCGCCCTCGGGGCCTATTCCGTACCCCTAGAGCTGGCCGTGGAAACCGGAATTCTGGGCTTGGTGTGCTATTCGGGGCTAGTGGGCACCGTCCTTTGGCTAGCATGGCAGCGGGTGCAGCACTACCGTCTGGCAATGGATGCCGACGGGCTGTGGCTCTTGGGGGCGATCGCCGCGCTGTTGGGCATGCTCACCCACGGTCTCGTCGATACGATTTGGTACCGTCCCCAAGTGCAGTTGCTGTGGTGGTTCACTGTGGCAATGGTGGCAAGTTTTGCCCTTCCAGCCAATGTCAATCCAGCCACTGTCAATAATAACGATGACCAAAGCCATGGGTCGTCTTAATGCCCTTCTGGTCTACGTTGCCCTGCGGCTGGCCCTAGCCCCGGTAATGCTATGGGCGATCGCCACAATGGTCTTTCTGCTGCTGCGCCTTACCCCCGGCGACCCCGTCGATGCCATTTTAGGCGGGCGGGCCCCCGAAGCGGTGAAGGATGCCGTGCGATCGCAATTGGGGCTGACCGGCCCGTGGTGGCAGCAGTACGTCCGCTACTTGGGGGAACTATGCCGTGGGGATTTGGGCACCTCCCTCAGTACCCGGGGGGAGCACGTGGGGGATTTGATTCAGCGGTTTTTTCCGGCTACGGCAGAACTAGGACTCTACAGCCTCCTCATTGCCCTTCTCCTTGGAGTCTCCGTTGGGGCGATCGCCGCGCTCCGACCCAATACCCTCTGGGATGCCTTTGGGCGTCTGTTTGGCATTATTACCTATGCATTGCCCCTATTTTGGGTGGGGATGGTGGTACAGCTGGTTTTTGCCGTCCATTTGGGTTGGTTCCCCATTGGGGGACGGTTTCCGGTGACGCAAGCACCACCGAGTCCCATAACCGGGCTTTACACCCTCGATGCTCTGCTGCAAGGTGATTGGGGGGGCTGGAGTACGAGCATCCATTACCTATTTCTGCCCGCCGTCACCCTGGGGTTGGTGGTCAGTGGCATATTTGAGCGCATCACGCGCATTCAATTGCGGGAAACCCTGCAATCGGATTATGTGGAAGCGGCGATCGCCCGCAACATCACGCCGCGGCGCATTTTCTTCAATCACGCCCTGCGCAATACCCTCATTCCCCTCGTCACCATTTTGGGACTCACGGCGGCAGCCCTGCTCGGAGGAGCGATCCTCACCGAGGTCACCTTTTCCTTTCCTGGGCTGGCCAACCGCCTGTTTGAAGCAATCACCGCTCGGGATTATCCCGTCGTCCAGGGACTAACGCTGTTTTTCGGTGCGATCGTGATGGCGGTCAGCATTCTCATTGATGTCGTCAATGCCCTGATCGATCCCCGCATTCGCTACTAATTAGTAGGAGCTAGACCACGGCAGTGTCTGTAGGGACATTCTGCCAGCGCCCCTGCCCCACGGCCCGAAAGGCCTCCGGTAGGTGAATGTGTCCCGTATAGAGCGATCGCCCCAAAATTGCTCCGGCTAGACCCTGGGTCTCTAGGGTCAGCAGCTCCAGCAAATCCGTAATCGAGCTAATGCCCCCCGAGGCATAGACCGGCACCGACACCGTAGCCAGCATAGTTTTCAAAGCTGCGATGTTTGCCCCCTCTAAGGTGCCATCCCGCTGAATATCCGTATACACAATTCCAGAAACACCCACCCCGGTGACCCTCTGAGCCAATTCCGTAGCCTGGATCTCGGACGTATTAAGCCAACCCCGGGTCGCCACCTTGCCATCGCGGGCATCGATCCCCACCAAAATTTGCCCCGGAAACTCAGCACAAATATCCGCCACCAACTGGGGCTGCTCCACGGCGATGGTGCCCAAAATGACCCGGCTAACCCCAGTGGCCAGAACCGCCATAATGCTGTTGCGATCGCGCAGACCACCGCCTACCTGTACGTGGATGGGGATCGAGCGGGCAATGGCCTCGATAATTTGCAAATTCTGGGGCTTACCAGCGCGGGCACCGTCAAGATCCACCACATGGAGCACCTTGGCTCCCTGGGAGTACCAGTGCTGAGCGATCGCCAAGGGATCTTCCCCGTACACCTCCGACTGCTCATAATCTCCCTGATACAGGCGCACACACCGCCCATCGAGGATATCAATTGCTGGGATCACGTCCATACGCCACCTTTCCTTTTGCGTGTTTCTTATTCTAAGCGCAAAAAAGGGACATCTTGCGATGTCCCCGAAGTCAATATTAAGCTTTACCGAAAAAAAGTAGGCTTAGAACGTAAAAGTGGTACGCAGCACACCGACGGTGGTGGTGCCGTTAACCGACAAGCTATTGGGGTTGAATACAAAGAACACCGCCGGGGTGATCGAGATGTTCCGGGAAATGCGGTAGTTGTAGAAGAACTCCAAGTGGTAAGGAGTCGATTCACCCGCGTTGGTGGCGTTGCCACTCACGGAGCTACGGAAGAGGGGCTGACCAAAGATGATGCCAGCCAGGTCGCTGCGGGAGAACAGATCCTTAAAGGAAAGGGCTGCCATCCAAGAAGTGAACGTGGTAGAAGCATTCAGGTTACCAGCTTCAGCGAAGATAAAGGCACCCCACACGCTCAAGTCAATGTTGGGAGTAATACCCCAAACCAAGTTGCCAGCAACCGTATTGGAACGAACATCAGCCACAGCAACACCATTGCTGGTACGAATGTTTTCCTGAGCAAAGCCAGTTGCCAGGCTGTTGCGGGGGTTGTAAGCATTGGCGTAGCTAATGCCAAGGGTGAAATTACGGGAGGGTTCCCACACCAACTGGGCAGCCAGCACATGGGAGTCACCGAACAAACCACCACCAGTAGGGGAATCTACACCGGGCTGAGCAGCATCACCGGAGCCGTAGGCCAACTCCAAGCGACCTTGGGGGCTAAGCTGAATCCGAGCACCGAATACAGCGAAGGGCTGAACTTGGGACAAACGCAAGATGGGGTTGTAACGGGCGAAGCGGGAAACCGTGGCTTGCTCTTCGCTTTCCACAGCGTTGATCCGGGACAGCACATCATCAGTGTTGCCGAGGGGAGCAATGTAAACGGTCACGGCATTGCCCACAGGGAACTGATAGAACAAGCGACCCAAGGTAAAGTTGTTGCCCGTATCTGCTTCAAAGCCCAAACGTCCAGAGTTGCCAGTGCCAAGGGCAGCGGTATTGTTAGGAATATTGCCAGCTTCCAACCGCGTGCGCAAGCGATCACGACCGGTAAAGCTGGTGTCAAAGTTCAAGCGGGTACGGTTAGAAAAAGTAATGTTGGTGCGATCGCCAGTGGTGTTGGCAGTAACACCATTGTTCGTGGCGTTGGGAGTGAAGCTGGTGCGATCATCAGAAGCGCCAGACACCGCGAAAATCACCGAAGCGTTCAGCTTGGTGGTGGTGGAGAATTGCTGGGCTTCCAGGCGGGTGGTGCGGGCTTCGAGGGCATCAACGCGACCACGGAGGGTAGCAAGTTCAGCAGCGAATTCCTCTTGCAAGCGTTGCAGAGCAGCCAAATCTTCAGTGCTCACCTTGTCAGCCAAGCCAGCGGAGATGATTTCGTTGATCTTGTCTAAGCAAGCATTCAAACCAGCGGCAAACTCAAAGCGGGTCATAGCCCGTTGACCGCGGTAGGTGCGGTCAGGGTAACCAGCGATACAACCGTAGCGCTCAACCAAGGATTGCAATGCGGTGAAAGCCCAATCGGTGGGGCGAACATCACTCAACTGAGAGACGGAAGTGACATTGTTTTGGGCAGTGGTGATGGGGCGAGCAATGGGGTCAACGCTCATGGTGCGAATGACGCTGGATTCGGTTTCTGCTTTGGCAGAGGTGGAAACCAACAAGCTGGTCGACAGCAGTGCAGACATGCAGCCTGCGCGATAGATGGAGCGGAACATTGGCGTAGTCATGAAATAGTCCTCACACTGACAACAATTCGTCAAAAATTCGTACTTGCTCTCCTGCATTTTGGCTCAGGATGCCCACGAATCCCCGAACTATCTTAGCAATTTCGCTAAGAATGTCCAGAAACCTCCACATTTGATGGAGACGCACTGGAACATGCCACCTCAGGAACGGCTCCTCTCTCAACTGCTTCTTAGCTGCGTCACACCAGTAGGCTAATTGAGGACCGTAAACAGCACCATGCAATTCAGCCGGGGAAGGTGACCAAGAAGAGCGAAATCTGGAGCAATGGCGACAGGGGCAAAAAGAAAACTATAAAGATATGTACTACACTTTGCTGCTAATGGCAATTTCTGAGGGAAATCGGGGCGGGGTGATGTATCGGTCAATACAAGCGGCTTTGTGGTTGCAGTGCGGATGATGCTTCCTGTCCGTGTCGCATCTGCCAAGGGGCTGAATGATTCCTGCTTGCGGTAAGATTGAATGACTACAGGGAACTAAATGTTATGGAATTTTCGATCACACAACTTTTGGATAGCTTTAGCGACGACAAGCTGGTAGCCCCAAAGGTGATCGAAAAGCGTTTGGGGATTTCAGACCGGCCGGCGGAGGTGCGCCGGATGCAGGTGGCGCTGGATGCCCTGGAGCGGCTGGGAATTTTAACCAAGGATTTGGGGCGCTATCGCCGGATCGCAGAAGAAGGCGTGGTTGAGGGGCGGCTACGCTGTTCCAGTAAGGGTTTTTGCTTTGCCATTCAGGAAGGGGAAGGGGTGGAAGATGTCTACGTTCCCAGCAGTCGTCTGAGTACGGCCTGGAATGGGGATTTGGTGCTGGTTAAGGTGCTCAAGGATGGCGGCCGGCGGCGATCGCCCGAGGGGGAGGTGCGGCTGATTTTGGAGCGCACAAACACGACGCTGCTGTCTCGCGTTGAGGCGCGGGAGGAGGGCTACCGGGCGATCCCATTGGATGATCGTCTGCTGTTTGAGCTGGAGTTGGTTCCTAACGACATCGTGCCCGATCTGGCGGTGGCGGCAGGTAAGTTGGTACACCTGCGGGTGAGCCGGTACCCCCTGGGAAGTGCTTTACCGATGGCTGAGATCTTGCAGGTTTTGGGGGACAGTCCCGAAACTACCAACGACTTGGATTTGGTGTGCTGCAAGTACAATTTGCCCCGCCAATTTGGGGCTAAGGAGTTGGCGGCGGCGGCCAGTTTGCCCACGAAGGTGCGGAAGGCGGATCTCAAGAGCCGGTTGGATCTCAAAAAGGAATGCACGGTGCGGATTGGTCAGGGGGCGGCAATGTCCCTAGAGCCGACGGAGCTGGGTTGGAATCTGGGAGTGCACATTCCCGATGTGGCGACCTACGTCGTGCCCGACGCTCCCCTCGATGGAGAGGCGCGACGGCGCTTGCGGTCGTTTTTCCTGGGCGATACGGTGCTGTCGATGCTGCCGGAACTCAATGGGTTTAACCAGCCGGAGTTTCTTACGGTCTCGGTGCTGATGCAGTTGGATGGGACGGGAAAACTGCTGAGCTACGAACTCCAGCCGTCGGTGATTCAGCTGCGATCGCACTTGGAACCACGGCGGGCCCAGGAGATTTTTGCCGAGTCCTTGGCGGCTACCGAGCGGGATGAGGTGCAGCACTTTTTGCATCGCCTCCATGAAGTTGGGATGCTCCTGCGGCAGCAACGGCCGATGCCGAGCATCGATCTATCTTTGCCGTTGCCCTTTGAGGGGGATGAGGGGGTGTGGGGGATGGCCGTGTCGGGAACATCCATGCCCATCTGCGGTGCGGTGGCGGATGTCATGATCTTGGCCAATTGGGCGATCGCCCAGCACTGGCAGCAATTGGGTCTGCCGGGGCTCTTTGTTTCCCAGGCTCCTCCCGAGTCGGGCAAGCAGGAGGACTGGCTCCGGCTGCTAGAAAGTTTAGGCATGCCCCTAGAGCTGGGCGATGATGACTCCTGCCAACCCCACCATTGGCAGAAACTCCTGGGGCAGGTGCAGCAGCTTGAGTCGGCTGCGGGACGGGATATTTTGCGCTACCTGCTGATGGCGATGCTCAAATCCTGCGAGTATCGCAGCACAGCGGAGCCCCATTTCGGTCTGGGTTTGATGCCCTATACCCATGGCATTTTGCCCCAGCATCGCTACGGCGATCTGTTGATGCAGCGGGTTTGGCATTGGGTGTTCGCTGAGGGGCGCGATCGCAAAACGCAGCGGAGCAAAGCCTCGGTGAATCTGCGTAGCTCGGAATGCCACGGCCAGATCAGTTGGGGGGTGTTGCCACCGGAGCGGGAAAAGCAACTGCAGGAGGATCTAGCGGAAGTGCTGCCCCGGCTCACCCAGCAGGAGGCGCTCTACTTTCGGGCCATGGCAGACTTGGAGGGGTTGCGCAAAACCGAAATCATGCGATCGCGCACTGGGGAACACTTCTTCGGCATGATCACCTCGGTGCAGACCTACGGATTTTTTGTGGAATTAGAAGAACTGCTAGTAGAGGGACTGGTGCACGTCAGCTCGTTAAAGGATGACTGGTACGAATTTCCCCAAACCGGGGGACGGGGCAAGGGGCGGCAGGCTTCGGCTCTGGTGGGTCGTCGCAGTGGGCGGCAGTTTCGCTTGGGCGATCGCGTCGAGGTGCAGGTGCGTGGAGTGGACTACTACCGCCAGCAGGTGGATCTGGAAGCCGTCGTGGCCGTGCCTACTGCCGAAGGGGAGGAGGTTGACGCAGTGTCCATCGATTCCAACGAACCACCTAACGATCAAAACGATCAAAGGGATTCTATGGATGCCGACCCCAGGAGTGCCATCGCCGATGGATCCTACGGGGGGGATGATGACGCCTACGACACTGAAGCCCCTTAGCGAGGAGATGGCTTGGGGTTATGACCACCTCCCGTCTGTTGGTTGCCATACTCAACCGCTTCCAACCCTCAGCGGCAACGGTGGTGCTGGGCTCGGCGATCGCCGTAGGTGTGGTGGCTGGCTCGGCCGTGACGCTGTTTCGCAAAAGTATTGCCTGGGCTGAGGGTTTTTACTGGGAGCAACTGCTCCACTGGCTGATGCCCGTGGCGGCCATTTCTGTCGCTGTCATCCCGGTGCTGGGGGCCCTCTTGGTTGCCCTCCTGCGGGGGTGGGGTGATCGCCTGACCCAGACCAACGCCGAGCAAACCAACCTGGGGCAGACCCTGCTGCGGGCTCTGATGGCCGTAGTCTCCCTGGGGGCAGGGGCTTCCCTGGGGCCTGAAGGGCCCAGCGTGGAACTAGGTAGTCAGCTGGCCCGCTGGTTAGGGCAACAGTTGCAATTCTCGACGGAGCGCACCCGACTGCTCATGGCCGCGGGCGCCGCAGGCGGTCTGGCAGCCGGCTTCAATGCCCCAATTGCCGGGGTTTTCTTTGCCCTTGAAGTTTCCCTGCGCAGCGTCTACGGCACCGGAGGTGGGCAGACCAACACCGATATCAGTGCCGTGGTTTTGGCGGCAGTGCTGTCTGCAATTATTGCCCAGGTGGGGCTTGGGCCCGAAGCCGCCTTTCACCTGCCAGTGTACGAACTCCGTAGCTACGGGGAGTACATTTTCTATGTGGGTTTGGGCGTGCTCTGCAGTGGCGTGGCGATCGCCTTCAACCGCTGCCTAACTTGGATGAAAGCTGCCCTGACCGGTACGGTGCCTCCCGTGCTGAAACTGCTTCTAGGAGGGTGGATTACCGGGATGGTGGCCCTCGTGGTGCCCGAAATTTTGGGCGTAGGCTACGAAACTGTGGAGGGCATTCTCCAGGGGGCTCCCTTCTCCCCCGCCCTGCTGTCCCAACTGCTGGTCGGTAAGGTGCTGCTCACTGCCCTGTGCCTGGGATCGGGCTTTGTGGGAGGAATTTTCGCGCCCGCAATTTTCCTGGGAGCGGTGCTCGGGGCCCTCTACGCCACAGTGCTCCCCCTGGTCTTACCGGACTCCGTGGTCATTTCCGCCCCACCCGCCTATGCCCTGATGGGAATGGCAGCGCTCTTGGCGGGCACGGTGCGGGCTCCTCTGACATCGGTGCTCCTGCTCTTTGAACTCACCCGCGACTATCGCATTGTGCTCCCCCTTATGGCCAGCGTGGGTTTTTGCTCTTGGTTGGTAGAACAGGTCTATCCTGCGGTACCGGAGGCTCCCGCCGTGGCTGTGGCTGCCCAGGAATCGGCGATCGACCTTGATGTGCTTTCCAATATCAAAATCGCCGAGGTGATGACCCTCAATCCGCTATGCCTCAAAAGTCAGATGCCCCTGCTCCAGGCGGCGCAGTTTGTTACCAGTGGCTACTACCACAGCGTGCTCGTCCTAGACGAAAACAATCATTTGTCGGGAATCCTGACCACCCAAGACATTAAGCGTGCCCTATCTGCCTTTCCCCAGCGATCGCCCGAGAGCCTGATCGTTGCCGATGCCTACACCCCCGAAGTGCTGTTTACCTATGCCGACGAAACCCTAGCCGCCGCCCTGAAACGCATGGCTGCCCGGGATTTGCGCCAACTGCCCGTAGTAGATCGGCACCAGACCAAGCGGGTAATTGGCGTTGTAGAGCGTCAGGCGATCGCCACGGCCCATGCTACGGCCCTCACCAAAAGGGCGATCGCCGAAAAAATCTCCGCCCACCAGAAATTGGATAGCATAGAGCCAGAAAGACCCACTGCTGATACAATCAGTGCCAACATTCCGCCAGAACCGCCCGCCGTCCCCGTCCACCGCTACCTGCAAAAGCCCCATGAGCAAGGAAGAGATCTTAATTGAGGTTACGACAGCCGATGGCACCCGCACTGATACCCGTGTCATCGACGCCCAAGCCGTCAAGCTAAGCTTGCAGAGGCTCTCCCACTTTGTAAGCCAAATTATTCCCGACGGCGGTACCGGACTTGCCCTTGAGGAAATCTCTATGCCAGTTCGGATTACGGAGTCTGGGGAAGTGGTGCTTGTGGGGCATCAGGCTCCCACCGGGGGAATGACCATGACCCTCCACTTCCGGCGGCGGGCCGAGGGCTTTGCTCCAGTAGCAGCCGTGCTGCCGAGCCTTTCCTTTGCCAATCTCGAAGCCCTACTGCGGGCCAGCCGGTGGCGGGAAGCCAACATCGAAACGTGGCGGTTGCTCTGCCAAGCACTGCAAAAGCCCAAGGATTCTGCCATCACCGCCGCCGACCTTGAGCAGCTACCCTGCGCCATTCTCCAGCAAATGGATGGCCTTTGGGTAAAGCACAGCCAGGGGCGATTTGGCTTCAGCGTGCAGCAGCGGATTTCGTCACAAGTTGTAGGGCAATAGGGTAGGAACCATCCATGGACGACAAGCAAAAAAAAATCATTGGCTACTTTATTGAGGAAAGCAAGGAAAACTTGCAGGCCATGGAGGACGGGCTGATCAACCTCCCGGAAACGCTGAAGGATCCCGAGGGCGAAGGAATTAACAGCATTTTCCGTGCTGCCCACTCCATCAAGGGCGGTGCCGCAATGCTGAGATTGGACAGCCTAAGGCAACTGTCCCATGCCCTTGAGGATCATTTTCGGGTTCTGCGGGATGAACCCAACTTTCCCGTAGATCAAAAGTTGCAATCCCTGTTTTTGAAGGGGTGCGACAAGATCAAAGAGCTTCTAGACTACCTCGAGGGCCCCGATGGATTGTCGCCCCAAACCGCGGCGGCGGTCATGGTTGAGTCCCAGCCCGTCCTAGAGGAACTTAAAAGCTACATGGATCACCTTGCGGGGCAAGGGGCTGCGCCCGCATTGAGTGCCGAAACAGTGACGCGCTTTCAGCAGGAGGTTCCCCATCGGTTGCGGGATCTGCTGAACTTGTTCAAGCTGCCCGATACACCCACGAGCCGGCAAAACTTGGCCGCCCTCTGTCAGCAACTGCAAGACATGGGAGCAGGGCTTGGATCTTGGCAGGCGCTGATGAAGGATATTAAGGGCGCGGTAGTCAACACCAACAATTCATTTCGCGTCCTTGCTCCCGTGGTGATTAAGGAGATCAAGCAGGCCCAGGACTTCGTGGTGTCGGGCAAGGTGGAGAGTATTTCCAGTTCTGGGGCGCTCAAGCAATTGCTGCCGACGGTAGTGGCCTCCGACCCCATCGCCGAACTCCTGGCCCCGGCTGGAGGGACGTGGCAGCACTTGGGCGATCGCCTTGGTTGGCGGCGGGAGGGGGTGTGGCTTAACCCCAATCAGCTACAGTTTTCGACAACTGCCCCCGAAGGGCACCTGCCAGCGCCGATATGGTGCCCGACGGCGGACTTGCCAGCCCACCTGCAGGCCCTGATGGCTAAGGTCAAGTCCTGTACCTAGGACTGGGGAGGCTCGGCCCTGCGGAAAACAACAACGGTGCAAGGGCATTGACGGGCAACTGCTTCGGGAATGCTGCCCTGCCACGCCTGCTGCAAAAAGCTTTCGCGGCTGGCCCCCAGCAGGATAACCTGGGCCCGCTGCTCCATGGCAGCCTGGGCGATCGCCTGGGGCACATTGGGGGCATCAAGGCATTGGGGAACCACAGGGCAAGGTAGGCGCTGCTCCAGGAGCCGAACACTGCGCTCAAGGCTGAAACTGCCGTAGTCGGTGTGGGGGGAGCGAATCTGGCAAAGGGCAACTTCCGGTTGCTGGCTGATGCCGATGAGGGCGGGCAGCAGATCGAGGGCACACGTGCTGTTGGGCCCCCCAGCGGTGGGGATAAACCAACGGTTGAGGGGGGGGATGATGTCCGTGCTCCTATGGGCGATGGGTCGAATCATCAGCAGGTCGCAGGGGGATAGGCGCAGCAATTCCTGCCAGTCCCGGTTCACGGAACGGTTGGGGTCATGCCAGCCGGTCAGCATCAGGCGAATCGTCCGCTCCTGGACAACCTCCAGGCTGCAGTCGCTGAGCCGATGGGCCACCCGGATTTGGGTGTGCACCGGGACACCCCAGCCCTGGGCTAGCTTTTGGGCCGATTGTAGCAGGGAAATACCCGGTTCTAGGTCGACGGGGGTGGTGGCGGGGGCGCGGTCGGGGGTGATGGTAATAACGTGGAGGCACTCAAGCTCCCACTGATGTTCCTGGGCGATCGCCAGGGCAAAGCGCATAAAAAGATCCACCTGGCTTTGTTCCCGCAATAGGAGCAGGAGGCGTCCGTTGCCCGTAGCAGGGGCGCGGGTAGCATAGGCACAATAGGAAGACGTGGCGATCGCCGTTGTTTGGGTGAGGTCGAGCTGTGCTGCTTCCACCCGCAGGATGTCACTGCGGGTAATGATCCCCACCAGTTTTTGGTGCTCCAGCACTGGCAAGCGCGACAGCCGGTAGTGGGACAGCAGGTACAGCACCCGGGCTAGGGGTTCCTGCCAGCCCACGGTGATGGGATTGGGGGTCATGATTTGGGTAAGGGCCGTATCCGGAGACATTTGCTCCCGCCGGGCATGGGCCAGATCGGTCTCGGTAACGATGCCCACCAGCCGCGTCCCCTCCATGACCGGAAATCCCCGATGGTGGGACTTGGCGAAGGCAATGCTGGCCTCGTCGAGTGTCAGGGAACTGGATAGGGTTTCTACGGGCGATCGCATCACTTGTCCAGCCGTCAACTTTTGCCAGAGCACCTCACTTTGACCATCGGGAAGGAGGATGCCGTTGGTTGCCAACAGCCGACTGTAAAGAGAGCCAGGGGAGCATTTTTCCGCCACCAGGTAGGCAGTAATGCCGCCGACCATCAGGGGCAGCACCAAAGAGAAACTTCTGGTGGTCTCAAACACGATCATAATTGCCGTGATCGGAGCCTTGGAAACCGCACCGAAGAAGGCCCCCATGCCGGCGAGAGCATAAACCTCAACCGTTCCCCCCCCACCAGTGACGTACTGCTCGCCCAAACCCACTAGAGAACCCATGGCAGAGCCCAGGATCAGGCTGGGTAAAAACAATCCGCCCGGGGCCTCGGCACTGCAGGCTAAAAGCGTCAAGGCCATGCGGGCAAACAGGGTTTGGACGATAAAAAGCCAATCCCCCTGGCCGCGGGACAGCAATTGTTGCAGCCCGGCGCTATCCCAAAAGTTGGCAGGCAGAAAACTGAGCATCCAGCCTGTCAGCAGACCGGCGATCGCCATCCGTAGCATCAGGGACTGGGGCAACCAGCGCCGCCAATATTGGATGCCGGTCAGAATTGAGCGCTGCAGCCAGGCGCCGGCCAAACCCGCGAGCACTCCTAAAAGCACAAAGTAGGGAATTTCTCGGAAGGAAATCGCCAGCCCGGGCAGTTGGGCGATGCTGTCAAATTCCGCCGGCCCGCCGCCAATGATTTGGGGCACGACCCCGCCGACAAAGGACGCCAGAATGCTGGTGGTCAGGGTGATGCTCGACACATCGTGGAGTAGTTCCTCAACGACAAACATTACCCCCGACAAAGGAGCATTAAAGCCCGCCGCCAACCCTGCGGCCGCCCCTGCCGCTAGTAACTGCCGCTGGTATTCCGGCGAGGTGGGCAAAAGCCGGCCGAGTTGGGCTGCTAGGGCCGCGCCGATATACACCGTTGGGCCCTGACGCCCCAGGGCAAAGCCACCGCCGAGCACCACTGTGGCAGCCAAGAGCTTGACGAGGGCGCTCTGAGCGTTGAGGGTGAGGGGTACGTAACCAAGGGCAGCCTTGATCGGCGGAATCCCGCTGCCCGCCGTTTGGGGGGTTGTCATGGTCAGCCATCCGGCGATCGCCCCGGCTACCATGCCAAAGAGGGGGAGCCCCAAACCATAGGGTACCAGTTGGGCCACGCGCAACCGCAGCCCGCCGACTTCGCCGACCAAAATTTTGAGAAGCACCGCCGCCAGACCCACCAGCAGGCCGATCAAGCAGGCCTCGGCGATCGCCAGGCGTTTGGGTTTTAAGCGGGACAGCCAGTCCCCGACCACCGCCATAGGTGTGCCAATGCGTAGTTTTCTTTATCCTACGCCCGATGGGTCAATCTTCCCGCAGAAAATCGTCATACTGCCGCGCCAGCTCCCGCACTGCGGTTTCGTAGAGCACCTGCCCCTGCTCGATGGTTGCTAGGGAAGGATCGGAACCCATGCGCCCATCGGGATAGCGCTGGCGAAAATCGGCGGCACTGTAAATGTGACCATCCGTCCGCACGATCGGATCGAGGGCAACGGTTTTGATGCTTTGGGGGTAGGCATACATGGTTACGGCCACCTCGCTGGGGGTGGCGTGCAACCCTTCGCGATCGCCGTAGAATTCCTGCACCAATTTCTGCACCGCATGGCTCATCCACCAGTTGGCCAGCCGGCACCGCACCTGGGGCAATTCGGTATAGATTTCGGCAAAGGCTGTCCGCCCAATGGCAATGTTGCCGCCGTGCCCGTTGACAAAAAAGAACCGCTCGAAGCCGTGGCGGGCCAGGGAGTGGACGTAGTCCTTAATCACGGCCATCAGGGTGGCGGGTCGCAGGCTGATGGTGCCAGGAAAGGCCAGGTGGTGCTCGGCCATCCCCACGGTCAGGGTGGAGGCAATCAGGGCATCCCGCTCCTGACCGATGCCCCGGGCAATGATTTCGGCACAGATAAAATCGGTGCCGATCAGCCCCGAGGGGCCGTGCTGCTCCGTGGAGCCCATGGGGACAATGATGCCGCGCGTTCGCCCGAGGTAGGCTT
Organism: Cyanobacteria bacterium UBA999; assembly: GCA_002291895.1. GTDB lineage: Bacteria > Cyanobacteriota > Cyanobacteriia > Pseudanabaenales > Pseudanabaenaceae > UBA999. The sequence continues at coordinate 11,108 of DBAX01000009.1, read as the reverse complement.
CAACTTCCGGCCAAGTCGAGAGGTGTAGCAACATGGATTTGTTGGGAAAAGGGCCAGTGGGTGCCAACGATCATGCCATGAACCTGGGGTGGTCTGGCGTCTCCAGCGCACTTGATCTTCTGGGCATCTATGCCACGGAGCTATTCGGCGGACTTAAAGAAGCGGATCAGCTCCCGCACCTGCCCCAAAAAGCGGCTGTCCTCGCTCAGTTGGGCGATCGCCGTTTGGGACTCCTGGCGCAGCCGCTGCAGATCGACCTGCTGCTGGGCTTCGAGGGTGCTCTGACCTACCCGCAGGGTCGCCAAATCCCGCAGTACCTGTTCCTGAAATTGCCGCTGCCGCAGCACGAACCCCTGGGGATTATCTTCGGCAAACTGGGATTCTAGGGCCAGCAACCGGTCGATCACATCCCGGACATTTTCCCGCAGGGTGACCACATCCTCCCGGGGAAAGGTCACCCCTTGGCGCAACTGGGCCAGGCGTTGCAGCAAAAATTCGTAGAAGCGGATCGTGGGACGCAGCACCGTCAGCAGCAAAGCCGCCACCGCCCCGGTATAGCCGATCGCCCCAATGCCCTGCACCGCCCAGACGTAGAGGGCAAGGGCCGTGATCCCATGGAGGGCGATCGCCACCACCAATGATCGCCGGGCCAGCATCCGGGCATAGTTGAGCTTGCTGCCCTCGATGGGAATGCCCCGCTCCCGGGATACGTCCGCCTCTGAGAGAACTTCCCGGGCCCCAAAGTGCAGGTTCCAGGGCACCGTGGTGATAATGACCAACCAGATAAAAATCCCGGCGATCGCCAGCCACAGGGTGAAGTCCCCTCCGGGTACCCCCAGCCACCCCAACAGGCCGTAGGCGGCCAAAAAAAACAACGCCGCCCCCACCAACCAACTGACAAAATTTGCCATGGATTTACCCAACACCGCGTCGCATTCATTGTACCGCCCGCTGGAACCGCTACCGGGCAGGGGGGAGCGATTCCGGGGTGGCGTTCTATAATTCCGGCTTATCAATATGTGCTTCCAGAACGGCTTTTGCTTATCCTTGCTAGCCCTTCGGGAGTTCCGGGCAGGAGTTCATCCCTGCCGCTGGGGCGTCATTCGGCGGTATAGTGGGTTTATCCTTGCGCGAGGTGGCATCCTTGACGGCGATCGCAGTTCCCAAACTGATCATCCACGGTGGGGCGGGCAGCACCCCCGACAGCAAAGGCACCGAAGCTTGGCAGGCGCTCCACCGCATCGTGACGGCGGTCTATGCCCTGCTGGAGTCCGGGGAGTCGGCGGCGGCGGCCGCAGTCCGGGCCTGCACCCTGCTGGAGGACGAGCCCTGTTTCAACGCGGGGACGGGTTCGGTGCTGCAATCCGATGGGCAAATCCGCATGAGTGCGGCGCTGATGGAGGGGGAGCACCAATGTTTTAGCGGCGTGATCAATGTGGCGCGGGTGCAAAACCCCATCCTCATGGCCCGGGCCCTGCAGGGGCAACCGGATCGGGTGCTGTCGGATCGGGGGGCGGCCGAACTGGCCCGGGAACTGGGGTTGCCGGTGTATGACCCGCTTACTGAGGCGCGGTTGCAGGAATGGCTGGGCGATCGCCGTCAGGGCACCACCAAACGGATGGCGGAAGTGACCATGGGGACGATCGGAGCGGTGGCCCTGGATCGGCAGGGACGGCTCTGCGTGGGTACGTCTACGGGGGGGCGCGGGTTTGAGCGCATCGGGCGCGTCAGCGACTCGGCCACGCCCGCCGGCACCTATGCCAATGCCCAGGCGGCCATTAGCTGCACCGGGGTAGGAGAAGACATCCTCGATGAGGGCTTGGCCACCCGGATTGTGGTGCGGGTCACCGATGGCATGACGCTTCGGGAGGCCGTTGAGCGCTCCATGGCCGAAGGTGTGGCCCGGCGACGGGATTTTGGCGCGATCGGCGTGGCGGCCGACGGGGCGATCGCATGGGGTAAAACCACCTCGGTGCTGTTTGCGGCTTACCATGACGGAGAAAAGAGTGGCGACACCCGCGATGCCTGATATTCCCCAGCTTTTGCAGCTCGTTCCCGACCTAGAAGTGATCGTTGCCCCCGCCCAAGTGGCCAAGCTATCCCTCGATTACTTCCACTTTAGCCCCATCCTCGAACCCCAACTGCGCTCCAAACGGGCCGATGTGGTGGTGCGTCCCACCACCGAATCCCAACTCTATGCCATTGCGGCGATCGCCCGCCAAACCCAAACCCCTTTAACCGTGCGGGGCAGCGGCACCGGTAATTACGGGCAGTGCATTCCCCTCCGGGGCGGCATTGTGGTGGATCTGTCGGGCTACGACGAGATCGTCTGGCTCCACGATGGCGCGGCCCGGGTGCAGGCGGGGGTAAAACTGGCGGAACTGGAACGGCAGTCGCGCCCCATGGGCTGGGAGCTGCGGATGGTGCCCTCAACGGTGCGTAGTGCTACGGTGGGTGGATTCATTGCCGGAGGCAGTGGCGGCATCGGCTCGGTGCGCTACGGCCAACTGCGCGATCGCGGCAACCTCCATGCGGTTAAGGTGCTCACCCTCGAAGACGAGCCCCGGGTGCTAGAACTGCGGGGACATGATGCCGTGCAGCAAGTTGTCCATGCCTACGGCACCAACGGCATCATTTTGGAGGTGGAGTTGCCCCTAGCTCCGGCGTTGCCCTGGCTGGAGTGGGCGGTGTGCTTCCCGACGTTTTGGCAGGCCGCAGAATTTGCCCACACCCTCGGCAGCACGGACGGGATCCAAACCCGGCTGATGAGCGTCCATGCCGATCCCATTCCCACCTTTTTGCCGCCCCTGCGATCGCACCTGCTGCCGGGGCAGGCGGTGGTGCTGCTCGTTCTGGCAGCCAGCGATCAGGAGGCGGCGATCGACCTCATCGCCCAGTTCCAAGGGCAGGTGCTCCTCAACCAAGAGGCTCCGGCACCGGGCAAGGGCGGCAGTCTGATCGAGTGCTCTTGGAATCACACCACCCTCCACGCCCGCACCGCCGACCCTGCTTGGACCTACCTGCAGTGCCTGTTTCCTGCCGATCCCGAATTTCGGGTGATGCGGCATCTGGCGGCCTGCTTTGGTGCGGAAGTTCCCCTCCACCTGGAATTTATCCGTCAAAATGGCACGTTGATCCCCGCAGCGATTCCCCTCGTGCGCTTTACCACGGGCGATCGCCTCAACGAAATCATCGCCACCTACGAAGCCCATGGCGTTTTGGTGGCCAACCCCCATACCTATCTTTTAGAAGCTGGCGGCATGAAAACCGTGGATCTGCCCCAACTGGAATTTAAGCGCCGCGTCGATCCCCTGGGGCTGATGAATCCGGGCAAAATGGCAGCATGGAACGGCTAAGGGATCTGCTGCAGCAGGTGGCATCGGGCAGCCTCTCCCCAGAGCAGGCCCTGGAGGCGTTGCGCTACTTTGACACCGAGCCCGTGGGGGACTTTGCCCAACTGGATCGCCATCGCCAACTGCGCACCGGGCTGCCGGAAGTGATCTTCGGTCTGGGAAAAACCGCCGATCAAATTGCCCAATTGATGCAGCGGCTGGCAGAGCGAGAAATTCCGGCGATCGCCACCAAAGTAACTGCCGCCACCTATGCCCAGATCCAGCCCCACCTGCGGGGTGTGCACTACCATCCCAGGGCCCAGATTGCCTATTTGGGACCACCACCGCCGCCCCTACCGGGCACCATCACCATGGTTGCCGCCGGTACCGCCGATCTGCCCATTGCCATGGAAGCCGCCACCACCGCCGAACTCTGCGGCTATAGCGTCACTAAGCTGTGGGATGTGGGTGTGGCCGGCATTCATCGCCTCCTGCAGCACCGCCAGTTGCTCGACCAAGCCCAGGTGATCGTGGCGATCGCCGGTATGGAAGGGGCGATCGTCAGCGTTATTGCCGGGTTGGTGCGCTGTCCGGTGATTGCCGTTCCCACCAGTGTGGGCTATGGGGCCAATTTCCAGGGGTTGGCGGCCCTGCTGGCCATGCTCAACTCCTGCGCTGGCGGCGTGGGCGTAGTGAATATCGACAACGGCTTTGGTGCGGCGATGCTCGCGGCCAAAATGCTCCAGCAGATCTACGGCGTCGGGTCACCCCAAGTTAGATGAAAATCATGGGTTTGTCCTTGTGGGGATCGAAGGCGTCGCGATCGAAGCGGTAGAGGCTGGCGGGGCGACCGGCTCCCCGGGAAACCTTAATACCCGTGTCGCTGAGAAAACCCAATTTCAGCAGGCGGGTGCGAAAGTTGGAATAATCGGAAAAATGCTCCCCCAAAACCGTGGTGTAAAACTGGTAAAGGTCGTTGAGGGTGAAGGATTCGGGCAGCACATCAAAGGCTACGGGGCTGTACTCCAACTTATTGCACAGGCGGTGGTGTCCGTAGGTCAAAATGCGGTTGTGGTCAAAGCCGAGGGTGGGAACTTGGTGCACTGGATACCAGGCAATGCCGCTGACCCCGTCGGCGATCAGTTCGGCATCGGCATAGCGCACCAGGGCGAAATAGCTCACCGATAGGTAGCGCTCGTTGTATTGGTCAGGGGCTTCGCGGGGGTCCCGCCCCACGTCACCAAAGGTGTACAGTTGCTCCAGGTAGAGATTTTGGACGCGGATTTTTTCGGCCAAAATGCGGTAGGCAGCGGCTTCCAGGGATTCGCCTTGGCGCACGAGCGTGCCGGGCAGGCACCAGTAGTCGCGGTAGGGTTCGGTGTCGCGGAGCACCAGGAGCACCAAAAGGCGGTTTTTTTCCGTATCGACGGAGAAAATCACGTTATCGACACCGACACGAAATTTAGCTAGGGGGTGCTGTGACTTACCGGATCCCATGCGTACAATCGTTCTCGGTGGATGTATTCCGCTACGGTAGGTATTATGACAGAATGCTCTCCCTTGGTGCGATAGTCGGTGGACGAGACCGGCGGAATCTCTTCGCCCATGGGGGCGATCGCCCATCGGGCCGCAAGGGCTTGCAGGGGCTCAAAATGCTGGGGCTGGAGGGAAACCCCGTGGCGGGGCACAATCAGTAGGGTGACCTGTTGCAGCAGTTGGGCGGACTGGTACCAGGTGGGAAGTTGGGGCACAAGGTCGGCCCCCACAACCAGGGTAAAGGAGGCATCGGGCCAGCGCGATCGCGCCCGCTGCACCGTAATCAGGCTGCGGCTGTGGGCCAGCTCGGGGTGCAGCTCAATATTGGGGGCGTTGATATCGCGGATGACCAATTCCATCATGGCTTCCCGCTGCGCCAGGGTGGCTTGGTGCTGTTTGAAGGGATTATTGGCGACCCAAACCAGGCAGCGATCGTAGTGCTGGGACAGCCCTTGGAGAATGGAGCGATGCCCCACACTGGGGGGATCGGCGCTGGTGCCAAACAGGGCAATTTGGGAAGGGGAGGAATGCATCGGTCAGCGAAGGGTTACAGATCGAGGGTGACGGGAAAACCGGTGGGGTGCTCTAGGCTGCGGACTGCGGGGGGCAACTTCAGGACGGCACGGCGGGTGCGATCGCGCAGCACCTCGATCGCCACCTGGGGCAGGAGGGATTGCCCTTGGCGCACGATCAGTTGCAGCAGTTCCTGCTCTCCTAACCGTGGCGGTGTGCCCATCCGGGCAAGGCGATCGCCCTGGATGTACTCCGCTTCAGTGCGAAAAATTTGTTTGCGGTGGGGATAGGTGTGCTTGCCGGGGGATTTTTTGGCCACGGGTATGCCGTCGATGTCAACGAGTTTGTAGACGCCATTGACGGGGCTGCCGGTTACCAGTTTGGTGCCAATGCCGTAGCCATCGATGGGGGCCTGCTGCTGCCGGAGGTGCTGAATTTGGTATTCGTCAAGGTCACCGCTGACCATGATCTGGACATCGGGTAGGCGCGATCGCACCTGTTGGGACTGGCTGAGCAGATCTCCCGAATCCAGGCGAACCCCCCGCAGGGAAACCCCTTCCCGGGCAATCCAATCAGCCAAATCCTGGCTGGCGGCGTGGGCATCGAAGGTATCGATCAGCAGCGCACTCTGGGGAAAGGTGCGGTGAAAGGCGGCAAAGGCCTGGTCTTCACTGCCGGACAGGGCGGTCATTGCCATCACGAGGGCATGGGCCATGGTTCCCTGGGGTTGGGTACCTAGCTTGAGGGCGGCCAGAACGTTGGAGGTGCCATCCATCCCCCCAGCCAAGCTGGCCCGCGCCGCCCACAGAGCCGCTTGGGGGCTAAAGGCGCGGCGGCTACCGAATTCTAGCAGCAGGGCCCCATCTCCGGCGGCATCCCGGATGCGGGCCGCCCTAGTCGCGATAAGGGTTTGGTAGTTGATGGTATTAAGGAGATAGGTTTCCACCAGTTGGGCTTGCCATAGGGGCGCTTCGATGCGCAGGATGGGTTCGTGGGCAAAAAACACCGTACCTTCGGGCACTGCCCACACATCCCCCTGGAACTTGGCATCGGCCAGCAGTTGCCAAAAACTAGCATCGGCCTGGGCAAAAATCGGTAATTCCTGTAGGGCGGCAATCTGCTCCGGGGTGAACCTGAGGTGTTCTAGGTAGGCGATCGCCTGGGTTAGCCCCATGGCCACCAGGTAGCTAAAGTTGGGGGGCAGGCGCCGCACAAATAACTCAAAGGCGGCAGGACGCTGGGCGATGCCTTCGCGGTGGTAGCACAGCCCCATGGTCAGTTGGTACAAATCGGTCAGCAACGGGAGTTCCGTCGGGGCGATCGCCAGGTGGGGATCGGCGGTCAGTGCCATAGTACCCTCGATTTATGGTGAAACTTAATATAATTATAGGCACAGAAAAAAAATTGGCAAGGGTAGATCTGGATTTCAAGATTCTTGATCCCCCGCCCTAAGTCTCCACCGGACTTGTGCCAAGAGATACCCCGAATATTTATGGTGAAACTTACAAATTAGGGCGATCGCCCAAAGGAGCGATCCTGAAGGGCGCTGCCCACACCCTGGAGAATGCCGCGCCCAATGAGCCCGATCCCCCGTCCGACGACGTTGGTGAGCACGTAGACCAGCCCCCGACCCACAAAGGCCAGCATGGCCCGAAGCCGGGGTGCGATCGCGTCCTGAAGCTCTAGCCCCAGGGTGACCCAAAAGGCAATACCCTGAAGGGACTGCAGCTCCTCCGTGCGGGGGGCGTAGACGGACACCGACCTGATTCCGCTTTCGGTGCAGGTCAGCAGGGAGTAACGGCTCTCGAAAATGGCTTGGGGTTCCCCAAAGTATTGCTGCCGTCGATAGCGCCAAGACAGGTCATTGCGAAAGCGCTCAATTTCCCGGGAGGACAGCCGCTGGCGATCATAGAGACGTTCCTTGATCGGTTCTGCCTCGGCGAAATGGTTGAGCAGGGGTAGCATCACACCGTTGGCTACCTGGATCAAAAGATTGAGGGTGAGCATCTCTACCCGGCGCATGGCTTCAAAGGTGCCACAGCCGTAGGCATTGCCATCGATGACCAAGGGTGTTTGGTACAGCACGTGGGACAGCAGCTCGGGGATTTGGGGGATGGAGTCGAGGATGTCGGTCTGCACTTGGGGGCGATCGTCCAGAATCGTTGCCACCACGTCATCCCCATTGGGCAGGGTGTAGAAGCGCCCGAGCAGTTCGTGGGCAGCTTGCTGCCAAAGCGCTGTGATGATGGAGGAACGCTGGGGTGCTAGTTGTTCGACGGGCATCGGTGCAGCCCGCAGTTCCCGCAGGGTTTGATCCCAGCACCGCAAAATGGCGTAGAGAAATTCCCGCCGTCGCTCCTCCCGGAGAATATCAATTTCGAGGGGGAATCCCGTCAGGTTGCGCAGGGGGCACTGGAGGCGGGCCGTAAGGGTATCCACCACCGCATTTTGCAGGGCCAGGGTCGTCGGTATCGGCACGATCGCCCGCTCCGGTGGTATGGGCTGCCACGGGGCAGAACGCCGCGGGGACATGGGTGGCAGGAGAATCCGACCGACGAGCCAGTGGGCTGAAAGCAGTTCGCGCCGCTGCCCTGCCAAAATCGCCCGCTGCCAGCCCGCGCAATCGGGACGCTCCAGCAGCGCACTTAGCCGCTGAAGTTGGCTTTCAATCCGGCGTAGCCCGCTGGTGCGCAGGTTGTGCTGCAGCACCAACCAGGGACTTAGGCGCGTGAGGTCGTAGATTTCTCCCTCCGCCGTGCGTGCTTGCAGGAGGCTGGTGCCAAGGCGATCGCCCCGGGACACCAAACGCAGGCAGGCCAGCAGTTCTGGGGTGGGGGTGCCCTTAAGGCAATAGCCCGCTATGCCCATGTTGAGGGCCACCGTCACTAGGGGCAATTCCGATGGTGCGGCCAGCAGTAAAATCGGCACTTGGGTGCGTTGCAGGTCGCGGATGGCTGCCAGTCCCTCTAGGAGGGCTACATCGCACAGCACTACCGAGGGAGGCGTTTTGAGCCGCTCCAAAACCGTAAAAGATTCCCGCATTTCCTCCAGCACTGCCACCACGGTTACGTCCCCAAGGGTGCGCAGGTAGGTGCTCAACCCCAGTTTCATCACGGGATCCGCAACGATGAGGAGTACCGCAAGCGGGCGATCGCTCATGATTTGATCGCCGCCTCAGCAGGGGCTTCTAGAGGAAAGCAGAAGCGCAGTAGGGGCGGGGCTAAAAACGTCGTTACGATCACCATCACAATGACGGCTGCATTCAAGGCCGGGGTGAGCACCCCCGTAGCGCTTCCCACGGCCGCAAAAACCAGACCCACTTCTCCCCGGGGAATCATGCCAATCCCCACGGCCAGACGGTTAACCTTCTCGGGGCCAAAAATCGCCAGTCCCGTAGCCACCTTGCCGGCGATCGCCACCAGCAGGAGAAAGGAAGCAATAATCAGACCTTCGCGGTTTTCTGGCACGAAGGGATTGAGTACCCCCACATCGGTGCGGGCACCCACCACCACAAAGAAAATCGGCACCAACAGGTCAGCAACGGGTTTCACCTGGGCTTCTAGATCTTCCTTTTGATCGGTTTCATCGAGCAGCAACCCGGCGGCAAAGGATCCCAGAATCGCTTCCAAGCGGGCCACAATGCCGATGTAGGCCAAAATGAACGACAGCACAAAGGCCGGCACAATCAGCCCACCGCGGGTTTTTAGCCAGTCAGAAACGCTGAGAAACAGTCGGTTGATCACGGTGCCAGCGGCGATCGCCCCGACGGTAAAGCCCACGGCACTGGCAATCAGGCTTAGTACCCCGGCGGCTTCCACCTGCCCCGTTTTGGAAAGCGAGGCCACCACCGCCAAAATCACAATGCCAATGACATCATCGACGACGGCTGCTCCCAAAATGATCTGTCCCTCCTTGGAGGTGAGCTGCCCCAGCTCCGACAGCACCTTGGAGGTGATGCCAATGCTGGTGGCCGTCAGGGCGGCTCCCACAAAAATTGCCGTGATGACATCGACATCAAATAAATAAACAGCCCCTACGGCTCCGGCAGCAAAGGGCACTACCACCCCCACCACCGCCACCAGGACAGCCTGGAGTCCAACCCGCAACAATTCACCCAGGTTTGATTCCAGACCAATCTCAAACAGCAGCACGATAACGCCCAGCTCCGCTGCCACGCTGAGCACTTCACTGACGGACGCGAAAACTTCGGGCAAAAGCTCGGCCGGCACAGCATCGGACCACTGCAAAAACGCCATGACCAGCGAGTCCTTGGCGGTAACAGTTTCGCTGGGAAATACCACAAGATGTAGGGCCGAAACCCCCACCACGACGCCCGCCAGCAGTTCCCCCAAAACGGGCGGAAATCCTAGGCGAAAGGAGAGCTCGCTCCCCAGCTTGCTAGCGATGTAGATGGCCACTAAACTGAGAAGCACCCCAGCAATCACAAAGGGAGCAATCTCCGCTTCAATGGACGTCGTCGCTAAAAGGGGCACTGTATTCATGGTTCCTCGCTGGTTCTTCCTCAAAAAGCCTACACTAGGGGGCTATTCTTTTGTAAGCCTTTGGGTACCCCAAATTCGTTACCCCTGCTACCGATTGCCATGAATTCTGCTACCGACGCCCAGCGGATTGCGGTTCTTGGTGTGGGCATTGACCCCACCTCCTACGCTGCTGCGTGCGATCGCCTAGAGCTACTGGTTCAGCAAAAGAACGGCGGCTACGGCATTGCCGCTAATGTCCATGTGGTGATGACTGCCCGGCAGAATCCCACCTATGCCCGGGTGCTCTCGCAGGCAGCGATCGTCACCCCCGATGGCATGCCCCTCGTGTGGGCCCTGCGGTTGTTGGGCGCGGGGCAGCAGCAGCGGGTTTATGGTCCCGATTGGATGTGGGCTTGGTGCGATCGCGCCGCCCAGAAAGGATACCGCCTTTTTCTCTACGGCAGTCAGCCCCAAACCCTCACCCGCCTAGAAGCGGTGCTGCGCCAGTCCTTTCCCACTTTGGCGATCGCCGGCAGCTATGCGCCGCCCTATGTGACCACGATTGATGCGCTGGATACCGATGCCGAAGCGCTCCGGATTCGGGAAAGTGGTGCCGATGTGGTGCTGGTGTCCTTGGGTTGCCCCAAGCAGGAACTGTGGATGGCCGGCATGGCTGCCCACCTGTCGGTCGTGATGCTGGGGGTCGGTGCTGCCTTCGACTTCCACAGTGGTGCGGTGCGGCAGGCGCCCCGCTGGTTGATGGGTCTGGGGTTGGAATGGTTCTTCCGCCTGCTCCAGGAACCCCGTCGCCTGTGGTCCCGGTACGTGCTGAACAATCCCCTATTCTTGGTGCTGTTGGCGGGGCAGGTGCTGCAGTTCCGGCTCCGCCGCTGGCGCAAAAAATGACACCGCCGTCTGTCCGTAGACCCGGCGATCGCCCAACCGCAAGGGGCCAATCATCGCTGGTAATTCCCGCCGCTTATCGTGCTCTACGGCCACCCGCCCCGACGCCTTAAGCACGAGGGGAAGGGCAGCCAAAACCGGCCCGTAGAGGTTGCTGTCGTAGGGGGGGTCAAAATAGACCAAGTCAAATTGTTCCTGCCGCTGGTGCAGCCACCGAATCCCCTGGCGCACCTCAAGGCGATGCACGGCAAACTCCTGTTCCGCTGTGGCGATCGCCCCCCAGTGCTGCCGCACCAACCGACAGGCGGCCGCCGAAATCTCAAGGCCCACCACCCGCCCCGCC
>DBAX01000095.1:34753-34951 GCA_002291895.1 Cyanobacteria bacterium UBA999 | reverse complement strand
CCACCCACCCCTCCATCACCAACCTCGATCTGATCCCCATGGTCGTCGAGCAGTCTGGGCGCGGCGAACGTGCCTTCGACATTTACTCTCGGCTGCTGCGGGAGCGCATCGTGTTCCTCGGCAGCGCCATTGATGACACTGTCTCCAACCTGATCATGTCCCAGCTTCTCTACCTCGAAGCCGATGACCCAGAAAAGG
>DBAX01000095.1:13481-34432 GCA_002291895.1 Cyanobacteria bacterium UBA999 | reverse complement strand
GAAGCCGATGACCCAGAAAAGGATATTTACCTCTACATCAATTCCCCCGGTGGCTCCGTCACGGCGGGTATGGCCATCTACGACACGATGCAGCATATCCGTCCCGATGTCTCCACCATCTGCATGGGTCTGGCTGCCAGTATGGGAGCCTTTCTCCTCGCAGCCGGCGCCCACGGCAAGCGCCTTGCCCTTCCCAATGCCCGGATCATGATCCACCAACCCCTCGGCGGTGCCCAGGGGCAGGCGATCGACATCGAGATCCAAGCCCGGGAAATTCTTTATCTCAAACGCACCCTCAATGAGTTACTCTCTCAGCACACAGGGCAAGCAATCGCCAAAATTGAGCAGGACACCGAGCGCGACTACTTTATGTCCCCCGCCGAAGCTCAAGCCTACGGACTGATTGATGCCGTGCTCACCCAGTCGTCCTCTAAACCCCTATCCCTCGCCTAGCCAGAGCCATGCCCAGCAAGTATGATGCCCACCTCAAATGTTCTTTCTGCGGCAAGTCCCAAGAGCAAGTCCGCAAGCTCATTGCTGGGCCGGGAGTTTACATTTGTGATGAATGCGTAGACCTGTGCAACGAAATTCTTGATGAAGAACTCCTCAGCGCTGGTGCCCCCCCCACCCCCCAGCGACGCGATGCCGGTTCCGACAAGAAGCGCAAGCCCGCGGCGAGCATCAATTTCAACCAAATCCCCAAACCCAAGGACATCAAAAGTTACCTTGACGAGCATGTAGTGGGACAAGACGAAGCCAAAAAAGCCCTCTCCGTGGCGGTCTACAACCACTACAAACGCCTTAGCTTCCTGGAGGGCAGCACTAAGGGGCACGAAGACGGCGTAGAGCTGCAGAAGTCCAACATCTTGCTCATCGGTCCGACGGGCAGTGGCAAAACCCTGCTTGCCCAGACTATGGCCCAAATGCTGGATGTTCCCTTTGCCGTTGCCGATGCCACAACTCTGACCGAAGCTGGCTATGTGGGCGAAGATGTGGAAAATATTCTCCTGCGGCTGTTGCAAGTGGCCGACCTCGATGTCGATGAAGCGCAGCGCGGCATTATCTACATTGACGAAATCGACAAAATCGCCCGTAAAAGCGAGAATACTTCCATCACCCGCGATGTCTCCGGAGAAGGCGTGCAGCAAGCGCTGCTGAAGATGCTGGAAGGAACGATCGCCAATGTCCCACCCCAGGGTGGACGCAAGCACCCCTACCAAGACTGCATTCAAATTGACACTAAAAATATTCTTTTTATCTGCGGGGGAGCCTTTGTTGGGCTAGAAAAACATATCGAGCAGCGCATTGGCAAAAAGTCCATCGGCTTCATCCAGCCCACCGATGCCGTTGCCAAGGAAAAGCGCACCGCCAATATCCTTCGCCACCTGCAACCCGAAGACCTCGTTAAGTTCGGTATGATCCCCGAATTTATTGGTCGCATTCCCGTCACGGCCGTGGTCGAACCCCTCGACGAACGGGCCCTCATGGCGATTCTGACCGAGCCCCGCAATGCCCTGATCAAGCAATTCCAAAAACTGCTGCGCATGGACAATGTCAGCCTGGAGTTCCACCCCGAGTCCATTGTGGCGATCGCCAAGGAAGCCCACCGCCGCAAAACCGGAGCCCGAGCCCTGCGCGGTATCGTGGAGCAACTGATGCTAGAAATCATGTACGAGCTGCCCTCCCGCAAGGACGTCAGTCGCTGCCAGATTACCCGCGAAATGGTCGAGAAGCTTTCGACCGCCGAGATTTTGCCCCACCCCTTCTCCCTACCAAAGCCGGAGTCCGCATGAGTGTGGTATCGTGACCACAGGATCGGATCTACCCTCTGGCAACTAAGGCTATGAACACTTCTGACAATGCGCCTACTTCCTCCCGCCGCACTTCAAGAGCTCTCGCCAAACGCGGTGGCCGCACTCCCTTTGAAACAAAATTGATTGAGGGTGGACACGCCACTTCCGAGCAGTTTGATCGCGCCATCAAAGACAGCCAAGAACACAATGCCCCTTTTCTCGCCGTACTAGAAAGCCTCATCGGCCAAGAACTCGCCCCAGACATTGCCCGCTTTTACAAAAAACAACAACTTTTTGAATTGCGCTTGGTCTACGGCATTGAGCCCCTCGATCCGGAGCTTGATGTTGATAAGTTCGACATTGAAAGCCTCAGCAAACTTATTGACTCCAACCTGATTCCCATTCAGATGTGTCGCGAGTGTGAAATGTTGCCCATCACCAAAACCGACACCTCCGTTCTCGTTGCCATGGTGGTTCCCGACAACTTCAAGGCCCAGGATGAGCTTAACCGGCAACTCAAGGGCATGACCATAGTACGTCGCGTTATCTCCCGCGAAGACTTCCTGGACACCATCGATAAAATCGTTCAGTTCCAGCTTAATAAGAGCAGCAAGGGCGAGAACGAAATCAGCGACTCAGAACTGCAAATTGCCGATGATGCCCTCGGGGAAAAGCTCGAAGAAGGGGTTGCCGATGGCACTGAAGATCTCGTTCTCGGTGGCGAAAACTCCAAGCCCGTCATTGACCTCGTAGACAAAGTTTTGATCAAAGCCCTCAAGGATGGCGCTTCGGACATTCACGTCGAACCCCAGGAAAAGGAACTACGCATTCGCTTCCGCAAGGACGGGGTACTCAAGGAACAGTTCTTCCTCAGTGATGACAAGCGCCTACCCAAGAGCATCACCAACGCTGTCATCTCCCGCTTCAAGATCATTTCCAACCTCAACATTGCCGAGCGGCGCGTGCCCCAGGATGGCAAGCTGAAGCGCAACTTCCAAGGTCGCCGGGTAGATTTTCGGGTCAATACCTGCCCAACCCAAAATGGCGAAAAGGTCTGCCTGCGGATTCTGGATAACTCCAACACCCAGTTGGGACTCGATAAACTTATCACCAACCCCGACAGCCTGAAGCTGATGCAGGACTTCGCCCAACGTCCCTACGGACTAATTCTGGTTACGGGCCCCACGGGCTCCGGTAAAACCACAACTCTGTATTCCACCCTTGCCGAATGTAACGACCCCGGCATCAACATCAGCACCGCCGAAGATCCGGTGGAGTACAACCTGCCAGGGCTGACCCAGTGCCAGGTAATCCGGGAAAAGGGGATGAACTTTGCCACCATTCTGCGGGCCTTTCTGCGTCAAGATCCGGACGTAATCCTCGTAGGCGAAACCCGAGACCAGGAAACCGCTAAAACGGCGATCGAGGCGGCACTAACGGGACACTTGGTTCTGACCACCCTGCACACCAACGATGCTCCCAGTGCGATCGCCCGTCTGGAAGAAATGGGCGTGGAACCCTTCATGGCCAGCACTGCCATCATTGGCATTCTTGCCCAGCGGCTTGTGCGCCGTGTCTGCGATGTTTGCCGCATCCCCTATGCCCCATCCAAGGAAGAGCTTGATCGCTTTGGACTACCCATGAGCGATCTCAACAGTACCTTCTACCGCGCCAACACCGTCAACCGGGAGAACCTCCCTCCCGGACAGAAGCTTTGCCCCAAGTGTAGCGGCAGCGGCTACAAAGGGCGTGCTGGCGTGTACGAGATCATGAAAATGACCGAGCGTCTTCAGAGCGCCATCAACAAGGGAGCCACCACCGAGGTTATTAAAGAAATCGCGGTTCAAGAAGGAATGGTGACCCTGATGTCCTATGCCTTCCAATTGGTGCGCGAAGGGCGCACAACCCTAGACGAAGTGTTACGGGTCGTCTACACCGATAAGGGACGGG
Source organism: Cyanobacteria bacterium UBA999 (assembly GCA_002291895.1). Classification (GTDB taxonomy): domain Bacteria; phylum Cyanobacteriota; class Cyanobacteriia; order Pseudanabaenales; family Pseudanabaenaceae; genus UBA999. The sequence goes on along the minus strand of DBAX01000095.1, from coordinate 30,689 downwards.
AAGCTGAGGAGCGGGCACGGCGCGGTGTCGGGCTTGAGTGCCAAAGCTGCGATGCCGTTCTGACTCCCGAAACCCTTGAGTGTCCCTACTGCACGACGCCGCGAACATTTTAGATCGCACCATTTAGATTGCCCACAATCTACTCCATTACTTACCCCACTTGCGAGGACTTTTCCTATGGTCATGGACTACATCATCGAGGATTTGATGGAAGAATGTGTCGAGCGCAAAGGCTCCGACATCCATATTTCTGCAGGCATTCCCCCCTACATTCGCATCAGTGGCCGCCTGACCCCCACGGATCGCGATCCCCTGACGCCGGAAGAGTGCCAGCGCCTGATCTTCGCCATGCTCAACAACAACCAGCGTAAAAACCTAGAGCAGAATTGGGAACTAGACTGCTCCTACGGGGTAAAGGGACTGGCCCGCTTTCGGGTAAACGTCTACAAAGATCGGGGCACCTTCGCCGCCTGTTTGCGCGCCCTCTCCTCCAAAATCCCTGACATGGACGACCTCAAGCTGCCCCCCATTGTCCGGGAACTGTCTGAAAAGCCACGGGGTTTGATTCTGGTAACCGGGCCTACCGGCTCGGGGAAAAGCACGACCTTGGCTGCCATGATTCAAACGATCAACAAGACCCGGGCCGAGCACATTCTCACCGTCGAAGATCCCATCGAATTTGTCTATGAATCGGTCAAGAGCATCATTCACCAGCGTCAGGTAGGCGAAGACACCAAGAGCTTTGCCAATGCCCTCAAGGCAGCGCTTCGGGAAGATCCCGATGTCATTCTTGTCGGTGAGATGCGCGACTTGGAAACCATTCAGTTGGCGGTGTCGGCCTCCGAAACCGGGCACTTGGTCTTTGGCACCCTCCACACCAGCTCGGCCGCCCAGACGGTGGATCGGATCGTCGATGTGTTTCCCCCAGAACAGCAGGGACAGATTCGCGTGCAGTTGTCTAACTCCCTCGTCGCGGTGCTGAGCCAAACCCTCGTGCCTCGGCACAATCCCCAGCCGGGGCAATTTGGTCGGGTCATGGCCCAGGAGATCATGGTGGTGACTCCCGCTATTTCCAACCTGATTCGTGAGGGTAAAACCGCCCAGATCTATGGCTTCATCCAAACTGGAGCTAAGGAATCGATGCAGACCCTGGAAAATGAGCTGGCGCGGCTCTACATGGATGGCGATATAACCTTTGAGTCCGCCATGTCCAAAACATCCCGTCCCGAGGAGCTGCTGCGCATCGTGGGCCCCAACCCGTCTCCTGTGGTGCGGAAAAAAGGTACCTACGATCCGAAAGAAATGGTTAAATCTCGTTCTATTAGTGGCTAAATTTTATTCCGCTGCTACGCTACAAGTCAGTGCATGATTCGAGAAGGGTACTAGGGGTGTTTTATGCCGAAATTTAAGGGAAGTTTGAAGGATTCTCAAGGGAAACCCGTTTCCTTGACTGCGACATTTGAGTCGGTGCGCGAAGCCAGGGAGGTTTGGCGCAATAAGGGCTTTGTGGTGGTAGACATCAAAGAAGTCCAGGGTGGCTTTGACTTCGAGAAGTTTTCCGTCGCCATGACCAACGTGTCGGTCAAGGATTTGGCGCTGTTTTCCCGGCAGTTGGCGACTCTGGTGAATGCTGGGGTGTCGATGGTGCGCGGTTTGGGGGTGATGACCGATCAGTGCTCCAATGCCAAGCTCAAGGTGACTTTGCAGCAGGTGCTCAATGACGTGCAGGAGGGAACGAGTTTCTCCGATTCTCTCAGAAAGCACCCTAAGGTGTTTGACCGGTTGTATTGTGCCATGGTGCAAGCTGGGGAGACGGGCGGGGTGCTCGATGATGTTCTGTCCCGCTTGGCTACCCTTCTGGAAGATGCGGCACGCTTGGCCAACCAGATTAAGTCGGCAATGACCTATCCCGTGGTGGTGACGACGATTGCCGTGGGGATTTTCCTGGCCATGTGTATCTTTATCATTCCGGTTTTTGACGGAGTGTTTAAGAGCCTTGGCGGCGAGTTGCCGGCCTTTACCCAGATGCTTGTCAATATCAGCAACTTTCTGCGGGGGCCGACCTTTTTCACGCTGCCCGCTACGGTGATCGGGGCCGTTGTGGCTTTTAAATACATCAACGCCACCCCTTCCGGCAAGCTGTTCTTCGATAAGGTCTTCTTGAAGGTACCCCTCTTCGGTGAACTGATTCAAAAAACAGCAGTGGCGCGGTTTTCCCGCACCTTTGGCTCCCTCTCCCGGGCGGGTGTGCCGATTTTGAGTTCCCTGGAGATCACTTCGGAGACCGCGGGTAACTTGGTGATTAGCAATGCGATCGACCAAGCACGGGAAGCGGTCAAAGAAGGGGGCCAAATTGCACCGGCGATGGAGAAAACCGAGGTATTTCCGGTGATGGCGATCCAGATGATCAGCATCGGCGAAGAAACCGGGGAACTGGACAAAATGCTGATGAAGGTAGCCGACTTCTACGAAAACGAGGTGGAAGAGGCGGTCAAGGCGCTGACGAGTCTGATGGAACCTTTGATGATTCTGGTGCTTGGTGGTATGGTCGGCGGCATTATCGTTGGGATGTACCTCCCCATCTTTTCCATCATGGAGCAGATTAAGTAGGAAGCCGATCCAATTTTTGGAGAATTTCTGCCAAATAATCCGCCGCGGAGCCGCACAACCAGTGAATGGGGTGCGGCTCCGCTCCTTTGCCGGTAAACCAGGTTTTTTGGCGTTTGGCGAATTGGTAGGTGTGCTGCTCTATGTGGGCGATCGCCTCCGTCAAGGAAAACCTTCCATCTAGGTGGTCGCAGAGTTCGGCATAGCCTAGGATACGCAGCAGGGGCAGTTGGGTACCGTAGCGCTGCCGTAGGTTTTGGACTTCCGTCATCCAACCGGCTTCGAGCATGTCCAGGATACGTTCGTGCAGGCGGTGGCGATAGGCGGCGGATGGGGGGGTGGGCACCCCAAATTGCCAGATGGGATAGGAGGGTGGGTTTTCTGCTGCCAATTGGGAGAGGGGATGCCCCGTGCAGTAGTAGACCTCGAGGGCACGGAGGGTACGGATGTGATCGTGGGGATGGATCCTGGCGGCACTCAGGGGATCTAGGCTGCACAGGAGGGCATGGCAGTGGGGCTGCCCCAAGTGGCTAAGTTGGTGGCGCAGGTCGGGTTGGGGGGCGATCGCCGGCATGGTCAGACCCGCGACAACGGCGCGGATGTAAAGCCCGCTGCCACCCACCAGGATAGGCGTAATGCCCTGCCGATGGAAGGTTTGAATCAGCTGTTGGGTCTGCTGTTGGTAGACAGCCACGGTGAGTGGGGTGGTGGGATCGGCAATGTCGAGGAGGTAGTGGGGCACCAAGCGCCGCTGCATCGGAGTTGGCTTGGCGGTGCCAATATCGAAGTAGCGATAAACCTGGCGCGAATCGCCATTGAGAATGGGAAGGCCGAGGGTCTGGGCCAGTTGCATCGCTAGGGTGGTTTTACCCGTGGCGGTGGCACCTACCAGGACGACCAGCCCGGGGGAGGTGATCATAAAATACCCAGGAGGAAGCGGCGACCCAGTTCTAAAACCTCCGCTGCCATGAGTGCATCTAGGGTCATCGCCTCGCGATTGGGGTCACCGAGGCGGCAACAGGCCCGCAAAGCTAGGCACAGCCCGCGGGTTGGTTCCGGTTGCCAATAGGCGACGTAGCATAATTCTGTCTGTTGACGCAGGTTGCTGAATCCAAAGCCCATCTTCGAGAGAACCACGCCCGCAGGGTCGCGCGGACTCAGCCCTAAATTGGCGATCGCCACGTCTAGGTATCGGGCCGGATCCATCCCCAAGGCAGCAACGAGGATCTGCAGGCTGTGCCACTGCGCCCCAGGTAGGCGATCGCGCAGGGGCAGATGGTGGTGCCAGGAGATGGTACAAAAGCAGCGCACCAAGTCGTAGGCCGAGAGCAGGTTTTGCCCCTCGTGGGGTTGGGTTTGGGACTTGAGCAGCACGTGGCCCGTGCGCCGATCAATTAGGAGTGGCTGGCGCAGCGGTGGGGGTTCGCCGTACTGCCCCTGAAAGCTTAAGTTGGAATTTCCCGTGAGCGATCGCACCCACTGCTCGAGGGCCGACGGGGTGGCAAAGAGCTTGAACATCGCCGCCAAGCTATTGGAAGAAAAGGCATGGTCGTAGCGGACAATGCCATGGGCTAGATCGATGAAGGGATAGGAGGCGTTGGACGTGACCACCTGCCACTGGGCAGCGGGGCAATGCGCCGCTTGACGGTTGGACTGCTGAATAACGTACAGCAGCGGTAAGAACTTCGTAGCACTCCAAAACTGAACCGGCGTCAGGGCGTCCCGACCCAGCCAGCGCACCGAGGGCGCCCCACCGCCGAGATCGGCGATCGCCACACAGGCCTGGGAAATCTGCGGCGCCAAAAATTCCAACCCCCTAGGCGCTAGGGCAGGAACTTTTCCCGGACTGGGGTAGGCATCGGCCGCGGGTTGGGAGCGAACTTGGGGGGCGACCGCTGGGACCAAACGCACTCCTTGGGCGGCAACCTGGGTCGCCGGAGGAATGCCCCGATCCAGGAAGCTCAGCTTCTCGCTATGGATCTTTCCCTGCTGCCAAAGGTCGCTTTGCCGTTGCTGAAACTGACTTCGCACATAGGGGTGATCGCCCCGACTCCAGCGGACGTAGTCCACCACCGCCGGCAACGCCACCAATCCATCCCAGGGCGATCGCCAAATCCCCCACAGCAGAGCCCAGCACCAACGCTCAAGGGACAGCCAAACCGCTTCTGAAAACAAGCCATCGATCTCCGCCCCGTAGAACCCCTCACCCTTCAGTACCTGTTGGATGCGGCGCACGCATTCCGGTTCATCTAGTCCCGCAGGCAGCACGATCGCCCGCAAAGCCTGCCATGTCCTAGTCCCAACAATTCCATCCTCAACCAGACCCTGTTGCTTTTGCCACTGACGCACCGCCGCCTCTGTCGCCTTACCAAACACCCCGTCTACGATTCCCGAAAAAACATCCAGCCGCCGCAGGATCCGTTGCAGCAGCGCCACCTCTTCCCCGCGATCGCCTGCACGTACCGTCACTCATCCCCCCGCTGCAGTCCTGCTTTGCGCCGGCGATCACTCTCCGGTTCCATCCAAGCATAGACAAAATGGCTGACACAGCGCACCTGGGGATACTGCTCCCGAATCAGGCGCATCCGACGTTCAAAGCTGGCATGACCACGGAAAGACTGCCCCCAAGTTCCTGCCAAAACCGGGCACACCAGGGTCTTTGGGGCACTTTGCCGCAGCACCTCGCCCACCTGATTGGCAACGCACTGCCCATCCTCGCAGAGGGCATAGGTCATCGGATGGCGCTCCCACGCTGCCGCAAAACGGTCCCACGGTTGCAGCCGGCCATCAACCCAGCCCTGTCCCCGGCGATTCCCCTCCGGAAAAAATACGGTTCCGATGGGTAAGCCCCGCTGCTGCACCGGACGACTCACCGCCGCCACAAAATCCAAGACTCCTTGGTAGGCATGCTCCACCGCCGTGTCCCACGCCGCCGCATTGGGCCGCGATCGCCACACCGCCCGGGAAGCATCCCCAAAAATCCATAAATCTTCCACCCGCCGCCGTCGCCCATCGGCTTCCACCCCCGTTCGGGAATAGCGCACGTAGTCAAAAACCATGCCATCGGGGTTCGCTTTCAGCAGCTCTGTGACCGCCTGAGCCAGATCGGCGCGTCCCTGGTCGTTATAGGGATCGACAAAAAGATGCTCCGCCTCCGTGGGGTCTAGATAAAAAGCCCGCCCCCCTCCAGCCTGCTGCGGATCCAAACGCGATCGCACCAGTGTCGTCTCTCCGCGCCCATTGCGGGCCAAAACGCCCTGACGGTCGTTCCGCTCTCCGTAGCCATAGCCAAAATTGAGCGTAAAGGACCAGCCATAGACCGAAAGCCCCCGCTCCCGGGCCAGACGCACCGTCTTTGCCCACAGATCCGCCTCCGCCGGCATCTCTCCCCTCTGTACCGCCTCAGCAAACACCGAGCGCCAAGGCGTCGGATTGCGCGCCACCGGGAGCAAAACCCGCCCATCGTAGAACACCTCCACAAACACCCGGTTGTAGCCCCGGTTCACAATGCGGTCTAGCACGTCCTCCAAGACCCCCGGCTGCCAATCGTTGGGATATACCCGCAACCATACCCCCTGAATTTCCGGCCAGGTCTCCCGACGGCACCGCTGCAACCTCTGTCGATGGCGTCGCACCCAGCCGTCGTAAAGATTCACCGCTTCGCGACTTTTCAGAGAAGCCCGCCGCCAGCGATCCTTTTCCTGCCGCTCTCGCAGGGGAACCCCACAGGTAGGCTCTCCCCAAACCGTCGTTGCGGGCAGAGACTGAGCACCTGCTACGGGCACCCCCACCCCACCCCACAGGAAGTGCCCCCAGACAGCAGTCAGCATTACACACGTTCGCCCCCAGCGACCTCCGACATTGGGTTTCCTGCGCTGCACCATACCCATAAAACGGCAATACTCCAATAACATTTGTGACCTTTCATGCCACAATAGCAAACAGGTGTTACATATTTCTGGTTATTTCGAGCCCGTAGCCGCCCATTTCCCGTAGGAGCAATTATGGTAAGCGACATTGCTTTCTTCCCCGGCAGTAATCCCGATCCTGACATCGATGTAGAGCAGGGGTTAGAGGCACCCGAAGGTGAGTTACACCTGCGTTTTTTTGTTGCTTCCGGCATGGAGTTTGCCTTACCCGCTGTTGGCATTCGGGAAGTTTTAGAGTATGCTCCTGACCGAATTAATCCCATGCCCAATGTATCGCCACTCCTACTTGGGACTGTTAATATTAGGGGAAGGGTTGTATGGGTCGGCGATCTAGGGCAATTCCTTGGTGAACCCACCCCCGTCAGTACAGACCGCTCGGAAGTCTCCATCATCGCCATTGAGGATCAGGGATTAATGCTAGGGCTTGCCGTTGAACGAATTGGTGTCATGATGTGGTTAGACCCAGATCCCACCAAACTAAAAGTTTCTCGCTCTGCCCCCGATAGCATGAGTCCTTTTATCCGAGGCGAGTGGCACCTCGAAGATGGCACATCCCTCAAATTACTTGACCAGATCAACATTTTGCGGTCGGCGCGGTGGGCCACATAGGAAAAGCAACGATCTAAAGGATAGGGTTGGCGGGCGAACATTGTAAGGAGAAAGCTCATGGCATCTACGACTCAGCAGCAAAAAGACTACGATGAGGCACAAAAGGCCTACATGCAGCGGGACTATCACCGAGCCGTAGAGCTAACGCATAATCTGGTGCATGCTGATCCCAATGACGCAATGTTTCGTCTCCTGCACGGGCACATTAACCTTGCCCTAGAACGCTATGCTGAGTCCATCAACGAGTACGAGGCCGTCCTGCAACTGTCCTATGAGTCATCAGTTGTTGAGTTTGCCAATGCAGGTATTGCTGCTGCCCGCGAGCGCCTTAATTTAACCAATGCCGCCCTTGATAACGACTTAGGGGATGATTTTGGCGGTGGTGACGAAACCGGCACCGATCAGGAATTTAACACGGTTGATTTTTTTGAAAATAATATCGGCAGCGGCGATTTTCAGTTCGACGAAACCGGCAATAGCGATACCGACTTTAACTTTAACAACGCTGCTACCCAAATGATCAGCCCCGTGAGTGCGGCGGATTTTGCCGCATCCAACCTCGCGGATAGTGGGGAGGGGGATGAGGGAGTCAAATTTATCGATGATTTTGATGATTTTGACGATATTGTTGATTTTGCTGACTTTCCCGCCGACCCCGACGCCACAGCCATGGTCAGTTCCTTCGGCGAGCAAACCATGACGACCCAATCTGCGCGCCAGGACAGTCAAAGTTTTTCGACTTTCAGTGCCCCCCCACCCCGCGCTACCACCTCCACCGCCCGCTCTAGCAGCCGCGAAGGCGAGCTTTTTGGCATCGGCTCAGGCGGAACTACCGGACTCTCTGGGCGAGTCGGTTCTGCGGAGCAAGTGGTGGTAGAGGCTTCGGAGCACGGCATTTTCTCGTTTTTTGACAATATGACCCTACGGGGTAAGACTATTACCCTCTCCCTGACCTCCGGCATGTTTGCTCTGATCGCAGGAGGCGTTGTTTCTACGGTAATGTCCCAGGCTGGAACCGCTCAGCAACGCACGACTATCCGAGATACGGGAATTTTCATGTCCGGGGCGGCTGCCCTAGTGGCAGGGGGCGTTTCCTACCTCATCGGCGATCGCACTACAAAGCTGATCAAGCGCTCTACGGACAACCTGCAATCCCAGTTTGAGGTAGTCATTCGTGGCGACATGAACCCTAAAGCTACGGTTTTTACCGCCGATGAGTTTGGCAAAATGTCTGCTACGTTCAATCAGATGATTCAGTCAATCCTGTCGATCACCACCGAGGCCCAGCGCAAGGCGGAAGAGCAGGAGCAAGCCAAGGAAGACCTCCAACGGCAGGTGATTCGTCTTCTTGATGATGTGGAGGGCGCTGCCCGAGGTGACCTTACGGTTCAGGCTGAAGTTACCGCCGACGTCCTTGGTGCCGTTGCCGACTCCTTCAACCTAACCATTCAGAACCTCCGCGAAATTGTGCAGCAGGTGAAAGTTGCCGCGCGCCAAGTGAGTGAAGGGGCTCGAGAAAACGAAGCATTTGCCCGCAGCCTCTCCTCCGACGCTCTGCGGCAAGCCGAGGAACTGAGCGTGACCCTCAACTCCGTCCAGATGATGACTGAGATCATCCAGCGGGTTGCGGTTAGCGCCAGCAAGGCTGAAGAAGTTGCCCGCAACGCCTCTGAAACCGCCGTGCGTGGTGGCGATGCGGTGGAGCGAGCGGTAGATAGTATCTTGGAGATCCGCGAAACGGTCGCCGAAACAACCCGCAAGGTGAAGCGCCTTGGGGAGTCCTCCCAGGAAATTTCAAAGATTGTCGGTTTAATTTCCCAGATTGCTTCTCGTACCAACCTTTTGGCTTTGAATGCCAGTATTGAAGCTGCCCGTGCAGGTGATGCTGGTCGGGGGTTTGCGATCGTGGCGGATGAAGTGCGTCAGTTGGCAGATAAAGCTGCTAAAGCCACTAAGGAAATTGAACAAATTGTGCACCAGATCCAAAGTGAGACGGGCAATGTGCAGCAGGCAATGGACGTGGGCACCACTCAGGTCGTGGAGGGAACCAAACGGGCTGAGCAAGCGCGCCAGTCCCTCAGTGACATCATTCAGGTGTCCCAGAGAATTGACAGTTTGGTGCGATCCATCACCGAAGACACCATCAAGCAAACTGAAACTTCTCGCACTGTGGCCCAGGTAATGCAGTCGGTGGAATTGACCGCCCAGGAAACCTCCCAAGAGTCCCAGCGAGTGTCTGCCTCACTACAGAACCTCGTTGGTGTTGCCCGTAGTTTATTGGAATCCGTGGAACGATTCCGTGTAGATGCCGATTCGCGTAGCTTCCGTTAGTTTACCCTTGCCTTGGAGAGGAACTCAGAATGAATGCAGATCAAGAGCGGATTCTAGGATATTTTTTGGAAGAAGCCGAAGAGCATATCCAAACCCTAGTGGGGGGGATCGACCGACTCAAGGAAATTGCTACCGATGAGGAGCTGATTCAGGAGCTTTTTCGAGCAGCCCATTCCATTAAGGGTTCTGCGGCTATGGTAGGCGTCAAGGCAATGCAAAAGATTGCCCACCGTCTCGAAGATTTCTTTAAGATTCTCAGGGACGATGTATCCATTGCAGTTGACGATAAGCTGCAGGTACTGTTTCACCGTGCCGTATCTACCCTAGAGGGGCTTGTCCACGAGCTGAAGGGTAACCTCAGTATTTCTGAAGATACCACCTCCATTGCGATCGCCGAAACCGAGCCAATTTTTGCTGAGCTCGGCAGTCACCTAGAGGTTCTGATCGCCTGCCAGGATACGATAGCCGCACCCCCTGCCTTTGACCCATTCCTCGAAACCTTCCGGGAACGCCTCACGGCCCAACTCCACGACATTTTGGAATTGTTCAAGCTCAACGATATGGAAGCCAGTCGGCAGCGGCTCCTAGAAGTGGTTGGCATCGTCGCAGGCTATGGGCGTCAGTTTGAAATTCCATCGTGGGTAGACCTCCTTCAAAAAATTGAACAGGCGATCGCCAACCCTCAAAACACTGCTGCCAACCTCGCACCAGTCGTGATCCGAGACTTAAAAAGCGCCCAAAATCTGGTTCTGGGCAAGCATTTTGACAATATTACCGCCTCCGCCCAACTCCACGCCCTGCTGCCGATCGCCCCTTCCGATGACGAAGAGATCAGTATGATTTTTGGCGTGAGCGAAGAGGTGCAGACCGATGTTGCATTTGCCGATCTCTCCCTCCTTACAGCGGAAAGTAGCGAACCGGAAGAACTGGTTCTCGACTGGGAGTCCAGCGAAGCGCCTGCTACAGCCACTGAGTCCCTAGACTTTGACCTTAACTTTGACGAGGGGCCCAAAGTCGGTGAGTCGGAACTGCGTAGCCTTGCCAACCTCTTTGAGAGTGATGACATGGCCCTCGACTTGGAGGATATGGGTGGCGAACCCCTATCCCCCGATCCTGTTGCCCCAGAGCAAGCAATGGCAGCATCCACCGATCTCGATGACCTGCTTGCTGATGCCCCCGATACGGACACGGATGATGCCACTATGGCAGAGCTGTTTGGGGAGGACTTTGCCAGCCAGATGGGCACTGAAGGTCTAGGGATGGAGCCGGAAATTGACTTTGGTCTTGGTCTGGAGACAAGCGACCTACTCGGTGAGGGATTTGATGGATTAGATGGGGATGCAGCCGACTCATCACCATCGGACATTGGGGAGGCAAATTTTGACGTGCACTTTGAGGATGCCCTCAACGATGCAGGCGAAGAAATCGACTTTGGTGCCGATTTTGCTGTCACTACTGCAGATGTGGACGCTGGAATGTTGCCGGAACTTGGGGCGGAGGAACCAGCTGCCCAGAGCTTGGAAGATCCCTTCGACTTTATGGAGGATTTAGCAGATTCCGCCGATGTCGCCCCTCTTTACCTCGACTCCGGTGAGGATCTTGGTGACGAATTCCTGGCTAGCGCCCCCAGTGCGGAGCAGGAAGATGCACCCGATATCAGCATCCCATCTACCGCTATGGATCTCCTCGAATTAGACGATGCCCTTGATGCCTTTGACGTGCCAGAGGAAGTCATTAATGGGCTCAGCGACGTTACAACGGATCCAGTGCATCTGGATCTCGACCTCGACGATGACGTTGCCTCTGGGATTGGCGAACTGCTTGGCGATGCATTTCCGGGGGAGTCCGAGGATGTGGCGGCCTTTGATGAGTTGCCCATGGATGTTTTTGAGTCCGTACCCCCAAACACTGCAACGGAAGCGGTAGCGGATTTGGAGCTCCTCGACAGCCCCTTTGCCCTAGACGAAGATATTTCCCTCTTGGAGGGTGAGCCAGAGCTAGCGACTGCGGCGATCGCCACTGAGTCTGACCTCGATCAAGCTTTTCTGGAAGAACTTGATGCCATCTCTGAGGAGGTCACTGGCACCGCTTCAGAACTAGACGACCTTCTCTCCTTGGATAGTGACGATGAGGGACTGGAGGTTCTGGACAGCTTGATTGAGCAGAGTGCCGTGGCTCAAGAAGCAGTCCTCCCCGAACCCAAGGCCGATCAGACCATCGATTCCCTGGGCGACTTCTTCGATCCGGGAGACTCTGGGGATACTGTTCTCCAGGAAATGGCAGAAACTAACATGTTCGATGATTTGGCAGCGCTCATTGGCGATATGCCTGCTCCAGCCCCGGAACCGGCTCCCAGTAAGCCTGCGGAGGCAAAGTCGGACTTCGACGATCTCGAAAGTGCCCTCAAAGCTACCTTCGGCTCCGATTCTGGCCCCCTGATAACCGCGCCAACGGCCACGCCACGACGCACCACCAAAAAAGCAACCGAAACGGTGATGCGGGTCGATGTTAAGTATTTGGACAGTTTGAACAACCTCGTTGGGGAGCTGGTAGTAAACCGCAACCTTCTCCAACAGGAGCAAGATCGGTTGCAATCCTCCATAGGCTCCCTGTTGAGTTACGTTCAGCAACTGAGCGAAGTTTCCCAAAAGATGCGGGATCAGTATGATCGCTCCATCCTGGAATCCTCGCTCAAGATGGGCCGCAGCCGGACTAAGAGCCCCTTTGAGTTGGAGGAGCAGGAGCCCGAGGCATCGACCAGCAGCGAAATCGAGGAAAAATTCGAAGGGGATGAATTAGATCGGTACACCGATTTCCACGTCCTCTCCCAAGAGATCATCGAGCTCATTGTTCGGATTCGTGAGTCCGCTTCGGACATTCAGTTCGTCGTAGGAGAAACGGAGCAGGTGACCCGCCAATTGGGCACCATTACCACCCAAGTTCAGGACGACTTGAAGCAGTCCCGCATGGTGTCCTTTAGCAACGTTGCCGATCGCCTGCCCCGCGGGGTTTTAGAGCGCTGCCTCAGCACTGGCAAGCAGGCAGATCTGGAGGTACAGGGCAAGGAAACCCTGATCGATAAAACCATTCTTGACGTGCTCTCTTCTCCCCTCAACCACCTGGTCAACAATTCCGTAGATCACGGACTTGAGGAGCCGGCAGTGCGCATTGCCAACGGTAAGCCAGCAAAGGGCAAAATTCTTGTACGCGCTTACCACCAAGGCAACCAGACGGTGATCTCGGTTTCCGATGACGGTGCTGGCATCAATGTCTCGCGGGTAAAGCAAAAAGCCGTATCCAAGGGGTTAAAAACCCAGGCGGAAGTTGACCGCATGACGGACAACGAAGCCTACGACCTGCTGTTCCATCCAGGCTTTAGCACCCGGGACAAGGCCGACGACTTTGCCGGTCGCGGCGTGGGACTGGACGTGGTGAAAACTGCCCTCGACGATATCCGCGGTTCCATCGTGGTGGAATCCAATGTCGGCAAGGGAACCTCATTTACGATCCGGTTGCCCCTGACCCTCAGCATCTCCAAGGCTATGTTTTGTATTAGCGATCGCGGTCGTATCGCCTTTCCTGTGGATGGATTTAAGGAAGTGGTGGAAGTTCCCATGGAGCGGCTCAAGACCGACGAGTCAGGTCAGCGGCTCCTGCATTGGAAGGACGTCACCCTGCCCGTGGTGCCCCTCGGTAACCTGCTCCACTACAACCGCCACATCAGCCGCAGCAACATCTATGGCAAACAGGAAAACGACGAGGCTTGCATCCTCGTCCTAGAAAACTCCGGTAATTTCTTGGCAGTTCAGGTCGATCAGTTCCTTGGGGAATACGAAATTGTTATTAAGCAGTTGGAAGGGCCGGTGCCCAAGCCAGCGGGCATCGCCGGGGTCACGGTTCTTGGGGATGGTAGGGTCATGGCGATCGCCAATGCTCTAGAACTGTTTGATATTGCTGCTGGACGCCTGCGACCCACAGTGGGTGAGCGGATTGATCGTCCGGAGGTGGAAGAGGATCTGCAAACCGATCCCACGGTGCTCATCGTCGATGACTCGATCACGGTGCGCGAGCTGCTCTCCATGACCTTCTCCAAGGTGGGGTACCGCGTCGAGCAAGCCAAGGATGGGCAGGATGCTTGGGATAAGTTGCGGGCGGGGCTGCCCTGTGACCTGATTTTCTGCGATGTGGAAATGCCGCGGATGTCGGGACTAGATCTTTTAGCCCGCCTGCAAAAGGATCCCCACCTGTCCCAAATTCCCATGGCCATGCTGACTTCCCGCAGTTCCCAGCGGCACATTCAAACTGCCGTCGAGCTTGGGGCCAAGGGCTACTTCACCAAACCTTACTTGGAGGAAGAACTGCTCAGCGCCTCCCAGCGGTTGCTGAAGGGTGAAGTGCTGGTTACCAACACTGCCAACATAGGAACCTAGGGGCGCCTGATTTTTGAGCATGATGCGCCTTTGGCGGTTGTTGCTGCTGCTGCTGTTTTTGGCGTTGCTGCTGCCGGTGTTGGATCGCCTTATTCAGATCTACCAACTGCTCCAGGGGCTGTCGCCCCCATTGGCTGCGGTCGTGGTAGTGGTGCTCCTAGTACTGGGGGCAAGCCTGGCGCTGTGGGGTTGGCGACTCCTCGGGTTGTGGGGAACCGGCAAGGGGCGATCGCCCCAGCCTAAAATTCCGCCCCTAGATCCCATTGGCGCGGTGACGGCAAGTTTTAGGAGCTTGGAGCAGCAGGTATCCCAAATTCAGGATCCTGGGGTGCGGGAGTCCTTGGAGCAGGAGACTGCGGCCCTCAAGCAGGGGTTTCATCGGTGTGATCGGCTCGTGGCGGTATTTGGCGTAGGTTCGGCGGGCAAGACCTCCTTGGTGCGCACCCTATGCCACCACTGTGGGCTCGAACTGGTTCCCGACCCGGCAATTGGCGCGACCCTGGGCACAACCGTGATTGGACAGCAGTATCCTCCCATCACCCTACCCGATACCGGCGTGGGGCTTATTTTGGTGGACTGCCCAGGAATTCTAGAGGCAGGGGCAGCAGGGGAATCGCGGGAACAGGCTGCACGGCAGTTGGCGACCCAGGCCGACCTCCTCCTCTTCGTCATTGATGACGACCTACGCCATAGCGAGTTTACGGTCCTGCGATCGCTAGCTGCCCTAGGCAAAAGGATGGTGCTGGTTTTCAATAAAATTGACCGGCTAACCTCCTCGGCCCAGCAGGCAATCCAGCAACGGCTGGTGGAACGGGTGCAGGATTTCTTGCCCGCCCATGATGTAGTGGCGATCGCCGCCCAACCGCAACCCCTGAACCTGCCCGGTGGAGAACAGTGGGTGGTCCCTGCCAACATTACTGCGCTGCTCAGGCGCCTTGCCGACATTTTGAGCTACGAAGGCCAAGAGCTGGCCGCCGATAACGCCCTGCTCCAAACCCTAGCATTATCCCAGCGCACCCAGGAGATGCTCTCCCAGGAACGCTACCGCCAAGCCCAGCAGGTCGTAGACAAGTACCAATGGCTGGTTGTGGCAGCCCTCTGCGCCAATCCCTTGCCTGTGGTGGACTTTCTGGCTACGGCGGCGATCCATGCCCAGATGGCCGTAGACATTGCCCGCGTGTATGACTGCGCCCTAGACGCAGCGGAGGGGAAATCCCTCGTCACGTCCCTGACCCAGACGCTGGTGCAGTTGGGCATTGTCAAGGGAGCGCTGCGCCTCGTGGGTACGGCCCTAGCCGTGAGTGTGGTTGGGGCAATGCTCAAAATTGCCCTTCAGGCGATCGCTGGAGCCTACCTAACACGCATTGCCGGGTATAGCTTTATCACCTACTTTCAGCAAAACCAGAGTTGGGGTGACGGTGGCATGATGGGCGTCGTCCGCGAACAGTTCAAGCTCAACCGTCGGGAAGCATTTCTTAAGGCTTTTATCCAAGAAGCCCTCAAGCGGGTCACCCTCCCAAAGCAGCCCTAGAAGTGCCCCCAATGCATCCCTAGTGCAGTAGGCTAAACATGGTTCCTTGCTGGTGCGCCTATGCTTCCCCTGCCCCAATTTGCCCAGCCCTACCGCGATGGTGTCTGGCGCGTCCCCTATCAAGATCGGGCCGCCGCTGCCCGTACGTGGGCCGAGACCCATGGGCTCCAGGCGGCGTCAGGCGATCGCCGGCGGATTGGCTTGGTGCTCATTGACGTGCAAAACACCTTCTGCCTGCCGGATTTTGAATTGTACGTGTCCGGTGCGCCCGAAGATAGCGAGCGCCTGTGTAGCTGGATCTACCGACACCTCGACTGCATTACCCAGATATGGGCCACCATGGACACCCACACCGCCGCCCAGATTTTCCATCCCCTATTTTGGTGCGATGCGGCTGGCAATCCGCCAACCCCGGCGGCAACGGTGATTACCCCGGAGGCGATCGCCGATGGAACATGGCACGTTAACGGGGCGATCGCCCCAGCCCTCGGGCTGACGCCGACCCAAATGCAGGACTATGCAACCTACTACGTTCGCCAACTCAGCGCAGCTGGCAAATACCCCCTTACGGTTTGGGGCTACCACTCCATGCTAGGGGGCATCGGTCATGCCCTCGTCTCCGCCGTAGAAGAAGCCCTGTTTTTCCATGGCATTGCCCGCCAGTCCCAGCCGAAGCTCCTACTCAAGGGCAGCCATCCCCTCACGGAAAACTACTCAGTCCTGCGCCCGGAGGTCAACTGCGATCCCCTGGGTCAGACCTTAGTACCCACCCAAGATGCATTAATCGAGGAATGGCTCTCCTACGATGCCCTTTTCATCGCCGGCCAGGCCAAGAGCCACTGCGTTGCTTGGACCCTCGCTGACCTGCTGTCTGCGATCCGCGCGCGGGATCCCCTCCTCGCCCGTAAAATCCACCTGCTTGAGGATTGCACCTCACCGGTAGTGGTACCTGGGGTGGTGGACTTTTCCTCCCAGGCGAATGATGCCTTTGCCGCATTTGCCGAGGCGGGGATGCGGCGATGCACTAGCCAAGAATCCCTGCAATGGCTGGAATAAGCTGCGAAAGTGCGCTGTCAAAAACTAGCCGCCTTCCCTAGATGCCAATAATGTACTTGCGCCACTCCTGATGGTTCCCAGAGCGAACGTACTTAGTCATCTCAAAATAAAGCCCGCTATGGGGACGGCGGGGTTGCTTGCGGAGCGGCATTTGGGCTTCTTTGGGGGTGCGGTTCCCTTTCTTGACATTGCAGCGCACGCAAGCGGTCACAACATTTTCCCAGGTGTCGCCGCCGTGGCGCGATCGCGGAATTACGTGGTCGATGGTCAGATCGTCCCCAGTGTAACCACAGTACTGACAGGAGTGGCTGTCGCGGTGGAGAATGTTGCGGCGCGTCAGGGGCACTTCCTTGTAGGGCAAGCTGATGTAGTGAATGAGGCGAATCACCGTCGGCAGCGGAAACCCCGGATAAAGCATCTTGCCATTGTGCTCTACCTGTTCAGCCTTGCCCTTCAGCAAAAGAACCACTGCCCTTTGCCAACTGGTAATGTTCAATGGCTCGTAGGATGCATTAAGAACGAGGACTTTCGCCATTTCCCTGGTTGCGCAAAGCTATAAATGATGCTAGCACAGTTACCCCGAGACCGCTAGAAAAAATTCAGATTTTGGCGATCCCCAGCCAAAGGGCATCGGGTTCTACCACCCCCGGCACTCCCCACCGGGATAGTGCCTCGGCATCGCCACCGGTGAGGCACACCGCCCCCCCCCCCCCCC
>DBAX01000095.1:0-13159 GCA_002291895.1 Cyanobacteria bacterium UBA999 | reverse complement strand
ATGAGGCACACCGCCCTCCCCCCCACCTCCCGATGCCACTGCTCAACGATCTGGGTCAGCCCGAACCGCAGACCGTGCGTGGTGCCACTTTGGATCGCTCCAGTTGTATCCCGAGCCCAGAAGGAAGGTAAGGTGGGCGGCAGGGACACCATGGGCAGGGCGGCTGTGCCTTCATGGAGGCTGCGAAACTGCAACGCCAATCCCGGCAGAATCATACCTCCCATGAGCTGACGATCGCCTCCGATTGCCGTAATTGAGACCGCGGTACCGCAGTCAACGGCGAGCACCGGAAACCCCAGGGACAGACCGGCACCTAGGGCTACAAGGGCCCGGTCTACGCCCATAGTTGGGTACAGGTTGCCGAGGGGAATGTCCGCAAGGGTGATTTCCCGGAGTTGGGGGGCATGGTGCCAGGGCGTAGATTGGTGGGGAACGACGGAGACCAGCACTACCCTCTGGGAATGGCTTTGCCAATCGTTGGTCCAGGGGGGACGGCGGTCTAACTCCGATGGGGTTCCGCACCACTGGCGTAGCACCCGGCGCTCCTCAAAAGCTGCCACGCGAATCCGACTGTTGCCAATTGCGATCGCCATCCACTTCGACATAAGATGCACTCAAGCTAAGTGAGGAAATCCCATGCCCAGAGAACCTAGAAAGCCGAACGAGTTCCTCGTCCACCTGATGCTCGAAGGCGGTCACGAAGTTCAATTGCGGTTCAATGCGATCGAAGATGTCAAGGCTTGGTATGCCTCCCAGTTTAAGGCGAAAGCCGCCGAGGATGATCTCCTCGCCCTGCCCGTCCGTCCCGGGGCCGAAAACAACGAAATTTTACTAGTGCGCCCCAAGCGCGTCTCGGCGATCCATGTGGAGCCGATCTTTGCCTCTAGCGTAGAAATGTTCGGTTGATCCCTACTATTCACCCATGACCATCTATCACCTCTCGCCGCTCATCCGGCTGACGTTGCTGACCCTCTACATTGCCCTAGTGCTTCCCCTGCCGTTTCTTGCCCAAGCCACCGCCGCCGCCGTGTCCCCGTGGCTGCTTGTAGTGGTGGGGATTGGTGGCTTCGTTCTGCTCTACGGAGCCCTTGGGCAACGGGTCTACGTAAATGCGAGTGAAATCGGTGTTTCCTACCCCTCCTGGGTGCCCTGGCAGGGCGGGTGGCGTTTGGCTTGGTCCGAGGTGCGCTCCCTCAAGCCTCGGGTCACGGGTCAGGGCGGCTTGGTTTACTATTTTCAGAACCGCGAGGGCGAAGGGTTCCTGCTGCCGATGCGGGTAGCCGGCTTTTCGCGGCTGGTGCAGCAGGTGCACGAATATACCGGCCTCGATACTGGCGATGTGCGTCCCCTCTCCCAGCCTTGGATGTACCTGATCCTTTTCGTTCTCACCCTACTGCTCCTATCGGTCGATAGCTGGGCGATCGCCACCGCCCTTACCCTAGGCACCTCCGGGGGATAACGCGCCCGGTTGGGCAAGGCGAAAAACTTGTTTGTCAGCCGAAAATTTGTGTGCTATACCTCTGCCTGAGAATGCAGGAAAAACGAATTTATGAACACGACTGAAGAACTCCAAAGTCAGGTCAACCAACTGCAGCAGGAATTAGAGCAGCGCGACCTGTTGGTGCAGCAACTCTCGGAGGAACTATTCCGCTTGGTCAAAGGCAACTCTGCATTTATGCCCAGCCAAGAACTGCTGGATCACCACCACGCCGAAATTAAATACCTCACGGAAAAGCTTTCCGCAGCCGACGATCAGATCGCCGAAGCGCGGCAACTCCTAGAAGAACGGGATAACGAAATCATCGACCTTCGTCAGGAAGTGCAGGATATGGGCGATCGCACCCGCATGCTAGAGCAAGTTGTTGCAGAATTGCCCAACGTTTATAAAGCCAAATTTGCCGAACGGATGATTCCGATTAAGCAAAAGGTCGAGTCCCTCCAAAAGGAAAACCGCCAGCTCCACATCGAACTCCAAAGCCTCAGCTTCCGCTTGGCTAGCCGCATCCGTCCATCCCGCCTCGAACTGCCCCACGTCACCGCTTCTTAACCTCTTCTTAGGGTGGTGGGGCTACATTAGGATGGCAATCGCACCCTCCGATTTCTCCCATGAGTTTTAACCGCCGCCAGTTTCTTACCCTCTTCGGTGCCAGCACGGCGTCGATCGCATTGAGCAGTGTTCTGCCTGGCTGTCAGGATGCCTCCGCTCCGGTGGCCGTACCTACTACTGCCGCCATTCCCGAGGGGCTCAACTTTCGCCCTGTCGCCGCAGTTATGCCCCTAGCAACCGATGCGACACCGCGGGAGAAACAGCTAGAGCAGTTGGCGCGCGTAGAAATCAAGGACGATCTCGTTCTGCCCGAGGGCTACGCCTATCAGGTTGTGGCCACCTGGGGAGATAAGGTGGGAGATGGGCGCTTTGGCTACAACAACGACTACGTTTCCTTTGTCCCCACCAGTGCCGACGAGGGGTTCCTGACGGTCAACTTTGAATACATCAGCCCCCGCCCTTGGCTTGAGACCATTGCTGTGGTGGCCGGCAAAGAGCTACCCATTGCCGCGGCCACTGCGGCCCTCAGTAAGCAGAAGGATCAGCAGGTCGATGTAGCGTCCCTGGAGGATGCACGGGTGGCAGCCCAATGCCGCGAAATTGCCCAAGAAGCCCTAGCCGATCTTGGGATTGGGGTTCTTAAAATCAAACGCAATGCCCAGGGGCAATGGGAACGGGTACCCTCCGCCGCCGATCGCCGCATCACCGGTTTATCCGGCTACTCGGTGAACCAGGACACCCCTGCCGACGCCAAGCTGCTCAAATCCACGGGCCCCGCCACAGAAATTTTCCGCAAGCAGGACACCATCAGCACCGTTCGCGATGATTTGGGCGATCGCATCATTGGTACCTTTGGTAACTGTGCGGGCGGCACCACACCCTGGGGTACGGTTCTCAGCGCCGAGGAAAACTTCCAAAACCTGGTCTCCGAACCCGTTTACGCCGATGGCACCCCCTTTCCACCCAGTGCGGTTCCCTTTACCCTTGCCCCCGACAACTTAGATGGGCTCGGCAATCCCTTTGCCCTAGCTGGACACAAGTACGGCTGGATTGTTGAGGTAGATCCCAGCAATCCCCAAGACTACGGCACGAAGCACACCTGGCTCGGCCGCTATCGCCACGAAGCCGTCGGCATTCGCGTCACTGCCGGCAAACCCCTCGCCTTCTACTCCGGGTGCGATCGCCGGGGAGGGCACCTCTACAAATTTGTCAGCAAAGCCCCAGTCCGCGACCCTAAAAGCAAGGAAAACTCCCAACTCCTCACCGAAGGCATGCTCTATGCCGCTAAATTCAACCCCGATGGCACCGGCACTTGGCTGCCCCTGCGCCCCGAAACCCCGATCAATCCCGATCTGCCCAGCGATCACATCGGTGGCATGCTGCCCCTCCCCAAGCGTCCCGATGGGGGCGTAGTTCCCGTTACCAAAGACGAAGACATTGCCACCTTTAAGCAACAATTTGCCACCCTTGCCGACCTCTACCAAGGCACGCCCCAGGAGCAACAGGGAGCAATTCTCATCGATGCCCACTACGCCGCCAATGCTATCGGTGCTACCGGCACTGCCCGTCCCGAGGATACCGTTGTAGACCGCAGTGGCGCTCTGTTTATAGCCTACACTTCGGGCGTGGCCAGCAAAGACAGCGGCGGCCCCAACAAGCTGATTTTTCGTGGTCCCGACAACAGCGAGAACTATGAGCACGGTTGGATCATGCGCCTAGACGAAGACCAAAACGACCCCGCCGCCCTCAAATTCCGGTGGCAAATGATGGCTACGGGCGGAGAGCCCTCCCAGGGTGGTATGGGCTTTAGTAACCCCGACAACCTCGCTTTCGATCCCGATGGCAACCTATGGATGGTGACGGACATGTCCGGTACGCGCACCAACCAACCCGTTCCAGTGGGTCGCCAAGTCGAGGGGCAACCCCTGACCTCTGCGGCGCTCGTGGGGCTCTATGGCAATAACTCCATTTGGAAAATGCCCCTCAAAGGAGAGCAAGCCGGCAAAGCCTTCTTGTTTGGCTATGGCCCGATGGAATGCGAAACCACGGGCCCCTGCTTTACGGACGATGGCAAAACGCTATTTTTAGCAGTGCAACATCCCGGTGAAATCTATGGCACCCGTCGCGATGGGGCCCAAGAGCTGCGAACCCTGGCGATGAAAACCGTCGATGGGCAGGAATTTCTCCAGTCCCGGATTGTCCCCCTTGGCTCCAACTGGCCTGCCAAAACTGCCAACACTGCCCCACGACCAGCCGTTGTGGCAATTTATCGCTTGGATGGGGCAGCGGTCTGATGGCAACAGTTTTTTGTGGTAGGCTAGTCAAACTGTAGTTACCCACTTTTTTATCCAACTTCTATGGCCCTACTCCAGGAACGCAAGCAAGAGCTCCTCGCGGAATACCAGAAGCACGAGACCGATACGGGCTCTTCTGACGTGCAGCTAGCCCTACTGACGGAACGCATCACCCAATTAACCAACCACCTCAAGGTGCATCCCAAGGATTTTTCCTCCCGTCGCAGTCTGTTGAAGCTGATTGGGCAGCGCAAACGGCTCCTAGCTTACATCCGTCGCGAAAACCAAGCCCACTACCGGGAAATGATCAAGCGTCTTGGGGTGCGTGGCTAGTGTCGCCTTTGCCATTCGAGCCCGAGTATCGCGGCTGGAAGAAGAGGGATCGGGAGAAGCCCGACCCCACTCCGACCCCTAAAAAGGCAAAGGTAGCTCCCTCCGAGCGATCGCCCAAGGAGCCGCGGGTAGACCCCCTAGGAATTCCGCCCGTAGTTAATCGACGTATGGTCGCCCGGGCAGCTTGGTTTTGTGGCATTCCTACCATGACTGGGGTTGTGGGCTTGGTTGGCAGTTATGCCGTTGTCAGCAACCATCTGTTTTCCTTGCCGAATACGGCTGTCGTTTTGCTAAGCATGGCCTGCTTTGGTACTGGAGTGCTGGGTCTGAGCTACGGTGCGCTGTCTGCTTCGTGGGAGCCCGAGCGGGTAGGCAGTTGGTGGGGTTGGGCAGAGTTTAACCGCAATTTTGGTTACCTCAGGACGGCCTGGCAGGAGCGCAACCAAGGGCGGCGGGAGCAGCAAGATAAGAAAGGAAAACCATCGTGATTATCGTGATGCGAGCCGGAGCCTCGACGGCGGAAATAGATCGCCTCGTCCAGGAATTGCAAAGCTGGGGTTTGTCGCCGGAAAAAATTGTTGGCTCCCACAAGGTGGTGTTGGGGTTGGTGGGCGAAACTGCAGCCCTCGATATGACCCGTCTAGAGAAACTGAGTAGCGAGATTGAGCAGGTATTGCGCGTTGAGCGCCCCTTCAAGCGGGCTAGTCGCGAGTACCGCCACGGGCAACCCAGTGCGATCCGGGTGGCAACACCCAACGGTACCGTTTCCTTTGGTCAGGACTTGCCCCTAGTTGTCATTGCTGGTCCCTGCTCGGTAGAAAGCGAGGCCATGATTGTGGAAACTGCCGCCAGGGTGAAGGCATCGGGGGCCCAATTCCTTCGCGGTGGCGCCTACAAACCGCGCACTTCTCCCTACTCCTTCCAAGGCCACGGGGAAAGTGCCCTAGCCCTATTGGCGGCGGCGCGCCAGGCGAGTGGTTTGGGGATCATCACCGAGGTTATGGACACCCCGGACATTGAGAAAGTAGCGGAAGTGGCAGATATTTTGCAGGTGGGGGCCCGCAACATGCAGAATTTCTCGTTACTAAAGCAGATCGGCAAACAGCCCAAGCCCGTGCTTTTGAAACGGGGCATGGCGGCCACGATTGATGATTGGCTGATGGCAGCGGAGTACATCCTGGCGGCGGGTAATCCCAATGTAATTCTGTGCGAGCGGGGGATCCGCACCTTTGACCGCGAGTATACCCGCAATACCCTTGACCTCTCGGCGATCCCCGTACTGAAAAAGTTGACCCACCTTCCGGTTGTTGTCGATCCGAGCCACGGAACCGGGTGGTCGGAGTACGTCCCAGCGATGGCTTTAGCGGCGATCGCCGCTGGGGTTGATGGTCTGATGATTGAGGTGCACCCCAATCCCCAAAAGGCTCTGTCCGACGGTCCCCAATCGTTAACCCCGGAGCAGTTCACCGATCTCATGGGCGAGATTCGCAGCTTGGCCCTCCACCGGGGGCGGTAAAATCAGGGCAGTTGCTGTTCACTTTGAGGTGTTTTGGTGCCCTGGGTTGTCTCCTATGCTTGGTTGATTCCGTTCTATGGTTTTTCTGGGGCTGCCCTGACCCTGCCCTGGATTTTTGGTGTGTTTCGTCGAACGGGGCAACGGCCGGCGGCATACCTAAATCAGCTTATGACGTTGGTCGGTCTGGTACACAGCACCTGGCTGCTGCTGACGATGTGGGGACAGCCCAGCGTGGAAGTGGTGGTGCCTTGGTTTCAGGTTTTTGACCTCAACCTCACCTTTGCCCTAGATATTTCCCAAAGTGGGGCGATCGCCTCGGTATTGGTGTGTGGGATTAGCCTCGTAGCCCAGATCTACGGCCTTGGCTCCATGGAGACCGATTGGTCCCTGGGACGCTTCTACGCTTTGATGGGTTTCTTTGAGGGGGCGATCGGCGGCATTGCCCTGAGCGATTCCCTGTTTCTCAGCTATGCCCTTCTGGAATTATTGACCCTATCGACCTACTTGCTGGTGGGCTTTTGGTATACCCAGCCCCTCGTAGTGTCGGCGGCGCGGGATGCTTTTTGGACAAAGCGGGTGGGGGATCTCTTTCTCCTAATGGGGGTGGTGGCGTTATCTACCCTGAGCGCGAGCCTGAACTTTTCGGACTTGGGACAGTGGGCGGCAACACCCGAAACCCAAGCTTACTTCGCTGCCCATCCCTGGTATGGCACGCTGCTGGGACTGGCCCTTATTGCTGGTCCCGTAGGCAAATGCGCCCAATTCCCCCTGAACCTCTGGCTCGATGAAGCCATGGAAGGCCCCAACCCGGCGTCCATCCTGCGGAATTCCGTAGTGGTGGGCGGGGGTGCCTACGTCCTAATCAAGTTGCAGCCTGTGCTGGCGCTATTTCCCGTGGTCGACTCGGCCCTAGTAACCCTCGGGACAATCACGGCACTGTCGGCCTCCCTCGTGGCGATCGCCCAGATCGACCTCAAACGCGCCCTATCCCACACGACCAGCGCCTACTTGGGGTTGGTGTTTGTGGCCGTGGGCATGGGGCAGAGCGACCTGGCCCTAGAGATGCTTTTTACCCATGCGGTGGCAAAATCCCTCATGTTTATGAGTGTCGGGGCGGTAATGATGACCATCTACACCCAGGATCTTACGGAGATGGGCGGCTTGGCAGCCAAGATGCCCGTCACGACCCTAGCCTTCGGATTGGCGTCCCTATCCCTGACCGCAATGGTTCCCCTCGGGAACTTCTGGACGATGGCCCAGATGGCCGATGCCTACGCCCTAACGGCACCACTCCTCGTGGGTGTGATCTTAGCGGTGAATGGACTGACAAGTTTTGGCTTGGTGCGGGTGTTTTCCCTGGTATTTGCGGGCAAGCCCCAGCCTAAAACCCGTCGCGCTCCGGAGGTGGGTTGGGTCGTGGCATTGCCCCTGGTGTCCTTGGTGGCAGTGACCCTCCACGTTCCCCTGTTCTTTGCCGCTCCCCCCGCCCAGTATTGGGTGCTCAACGGCATGCTGGTCGGCTCGGGACTCATTGGCAGCCTCACGGCTGGTCTGATTTACCTCAAACAATACGACGAAGGGAGTACCGTCCCCCTTCCCCCACGGGCAGTGCGTCCCCTGTGGCGATCGCTCCAAAATCTGTTTGCCGATGACCTCTACGTTCAAAAGCTCTACCGCGTCACCATCGTTGCCCTCGTCGCCGGGGGATCCCGTTTCATGACCTGGGTGGATCGCTACTGGGTGGATGGGGCGGTAAATTCCGTCGGCATTCTGTCGGTTTTGTCCAGCCAGGGGTTGAAGTACACCGTCACCGGCCGCTCCCAGCAGTACGTACTGACAATTCTCATTGGTTTGCTGGTAGTGGTGTTGTTTGCCTCCCTGGGGTAGGTGCCATGGTAGCTGCCCTGGGTTTGGATGTGGGGCGCAAGCGGATCGGGGTGGCAGGGTGCGATCGCCTCGGCTGGTTTGCCCGGGGTCTGACCACCATCCATCGGCGCACCTGGACGGAGGACATGGCTGCCCTCCGGGCGATCGTCCGGGATCGCGAAGTCGAAATCCTCGTGCTGGGACTCCCCTACAACATGGACGGCAGCCTAGGCAGCCAAGCTAAGTCCGTACAAAAGTTTGGCGCTGCTATCGTGGGAGAACTGGGGCTAGCTGTGGAATTTGTCGATGAACGGCTCACCTCCTTCGCCGCGGAGCAGCGTCTCGTAGCAGAGGGGCGATCGCCCCGGAACCACAAAGCACTGATCGATCAGTACGCGGCGGAGATCATCTTGCAGCAGTGGCTCGATCAACGAAAACAGGGACAAAAGCTGCAATAATGCTAGGTGACCGCCCTTAACCCCCATTATGGAAGAATCAACTCTTATTCTTAAAGACGATCTCGGTCGCGGCTTGGAATGTCTGATTGAAAATGTTTTTGCCCTCGACGAAGTTGAGTACTACCTCTTGCAACCCTGTGACACGGCGGTGCAGGTCTTCCAATGGCAGGAGACGGAAACTGAAGACGAATCGGAACTCCTCGACGTCACCGATGAAGAATTGAAGACAATTTTTCCCATTGCCCAAGCAGTATTGGCTGAGCAAAATCTGGAACTCCAGCACACTGCCTTCACCTTAACCGTGCGCGGTGATTTGCCGGAACCCGATGCCGATGACATCATTGAGATCGACAACGGCGATGTGGATAGCTGCGGTGAGTTTCAAGAATTGTGCCAGTTCTACCACCAGGAGCAGGCCTACTCGGTTTTTGCTGCCATGGAGCCAATGATTCTCATTGCCAAGCGCAACGAGGAGGGACACCCCATCATGCTCTCGGCTGAGGAAATGGACGACCTTCAGCCCTACCTTGAGCAACTTTTGGATGTGGAACTTGCCGAAGAAGAAGTCTAATGTTCTTATTCGCGGTCTAGGGTTTGGCTTCCTTACCCTAGGACTGGCATTTGGCGTCGTTGCGTGGTTTGGATCGTCCCCCCTGGATTCGGAGGGTCTGGTTAGAGTTGTGATTGCCGATGGTCTCTCCCATCAGGAAATCGGGGAGCTTTTGCAGCAGCAGAGGGTAATTCGCTCCACCCAAGCACTGCGCCTATGGTTGCAATGGCAGGCCCTCTGGGGGAATGATCGCCCCCTGCGCTCCGGGGTGTACGAGTTTTCGGCAGGTCAACATTTGCCCCAAGTGGTGGCAACGCTCCAAGAATCGCGCGATCGCCCGGCAGAACGCCAGATCACGATTCCCGAAGGCTGGACTTTGCGCCAAATGGCCGCCCGATTTGAAGCCGAGGGGCTCTTTACCGCCGAACAATTCCTTGCAGCCGCCCAACGGGCTCCCGAGCGCTCCTGGATTCCCCGGGATATTCCCAGCCTCGAAGGATTTCTCTTCCCCGACACCTACCAAGTGCTGGTGGGGGTTGACACCCCGGAAACTCTGATTGCCAGGATGCTGGATCGCTTTGAAGAGGTAGCCCTGCCCCTCTATCGCCAGCAGGATAGCGAGGTCAGCCGCACCCTCAGCCTCAAAGACTGGGTTACCCTGGCAAGTATTGTGGAGCGGGAGTCGGTTTTAGAGCAAGAACGGCGGCGCATTGCCGGGGTTTTTTGGCGACGCCTCCAGCGGGGCATGCGCCTTGAAGCCGATCCCACCGTAGAGTATGCCCTGCAAATTCGCCAGACCGTAGAGAACCCCCTCACCCTCGCGCAGGTGCGCACTCCGTCCCCCTACAACACCTACCTCAATAGCGGATTACCACCGGGGGCGATCGCCGCTCCGGGGCGGGCCAGCTTGATCGCGACCCTCACACCCGAGGCAGGCGATTATCTTTTTTTTGTTGCCCGTTACGACGGCAGCCACATCTTTAGCCGCACCCTTGGGGAGCACCAGCAGGCGATTCGCCAAGTAGAAAAAAACCTTAATGCCCGCCCCCGGTCCTAGCCATGCGTCGGCTCCTTGCCCCCAGTCTCGTCTTACCCCACTCGATTACGTCCCTGACGGGTGCGGTGATGCGCTACCATCACCTTAGGGGTCTCATTTTGGATGTGGACAACACCCTCGTCGCCGACCATGAGTCCCTAGCTTCCCCCGAGGTCATGACGTGGGTGCAATCCATGCGGGATTACCCCATGTGGCTGGTCAGCAATAACTTCAACGAGCAACGGATCGAGACGATCGCCCAGCAACTCCAGGTGCCCTACCACTGTCGGGCGGGTAAACCCTCGCGGCGACGGGTGCGCCAGGCCGTAGAGGCCCTCAACTTGCCCACGGCTTCCATTGCCATGGTGGGTGATCGCTTGCTCACCGATACAGTAGTGGGCAATCGCCTGGGACTATTTACAGTCTTGGTTCAGCCGCCGGGGGCGCCCCCTATCCTGCGGGGATGGCGCTCAGCTACCCTCCGTACCTGCGAACGGTGGCTGGCGCGCCGGGTTGGCGTTGCGCTGTAGGTGCGCTTGCAGGATGGCATTGGTGCATCAAAAGCGCTTAGAAGCGATCAGAAGCAATCATAGAGAAGGTTCGTGATCGCTTCCGAGCCGCCCTCAGGCGGAGCGACGATACCCTACACCGTAACCATGGGCTTTTCCTGGCGCTGCCGCTCAAGGGCCGCCAACTGGGATTCAATCTGCTGCTGCACGATGTCACGGTATTCCAGAAAATGCTCGTTGTGGGCACAAACCGCCAGGTACTGCTCCGCAACCCCAGGGTTAGCAATCAGGATGTGGATCAGGTGGTGCCAAAAGAGCCAGCGGGTTTGCCGCCGCACCCCTTGTCGCCAGATGACGATCAGGAGCGCCCGCACCACCACCCATTCGGGCATTTTAGGGGCGGGGTGCACCCGGGGTGCGCCCAACTTCAGGAAGTAGCGATAAACCCGATTAAGGTACTGCACCGGCTCGTAGAGCTGACGAAAAGCAGAGACGTACTCCCGGGCAATTTCCTCCACCGGACGGGTAGGTTCAAAGTTCATCAGGGTGGTTTGGTTGATATTGCCCTCTTGGTTAAACAGCCGCCCCTCCTTCTCTAGGCGATGCCACAGCGCCGTATTAGGCAGGGCCTGGAGCATGGCAAAGGTGGTGGTAGGAATACCGGTGATTTCGGCAAATTCCACGATCCGCTGCCCGGCGCCAGACTTTTCGCCGTCGAAACCGACGATAAACCCAGCGATTACCCGCAGCCCTGCCCGGGTGACCTTGTCGATAGAGTCGAGGAGGGAGGAACGGGTATTCTGAAATTTTTTGGTTAGCTGCAGGCTGTCGGTGTCCGGGGTTTCAATGCCCATAAAGACGGCGGCAAAGTTGCACTCCAGCATGAGATCGATGAGTTCGTCGTCCTGGGCTAGGTCGAGGGAGGCTTCGGTATCAAACCGGAAGGGATAGCCGTGGTCTTTCTGCCAGGTTTTAAGTTCTTTGAGCAGCAGTTTGACATTGCGCTTGTTGCCGATGAAGTTGTCATCGACCATAAAAACTCCTCCCCGCCAGCCCTGGGCGTAGAGGGCATCGAGTTCTGCCAAAAGTTGCCCTGGGGTTTTGGTGCGGGGTTTGCGTCCGTAGAGAACGATGATGTCGCAAAATTCGCATTGAAAGGGACAGCCGCGAGAAAACTGCACGGACATGGAGTCGTACTGCGCCATTTCCAGGAGGTCGTAGCGGGGAATGGGGGTGATGGTGACATCGGGCTTTTCCCCCTGGGCGGTAAATCTGCCGTGGGTAGCACCAGCTTGAATGGCGGCAACGAATAGGGGCAGGGTAATTTCGCCCTCGTCTAAAATCAGGTAGTCTACCCCCGCGGCTTCCATATCCTGGGGCATGGAGGTGGGGTAGGGCCCGCCGACGGCAACTTTTTTGTGGTGCTGTTGGGCGATCGCAATGAGTTCGAGTAGGTCATTTTTTTGCACGATCATGGCGGAAAAAATCACCAAATCGGCCCATTGCCACTCGGCGTTCGTAACGTCGCGAATGTTGTGATCGACCAGCTTAAATTCCCAAGTTTGGGGCAAGATGGCGGCGACGGTAATCAGCCCTAGGGGCGGCAGAAGCACCTTACGGTTGACTAATTCTAAAATCTTTTCATAGGACCAGAAGGTTTTGGGAAATTTGGGATAAACGAGCAGAACACGCATAATGGCAACCCACACCGGAGTCTGTTGATAGTGCCCTTACCATAGCACGGGGTTATTTGCGCAGGTGCTGATAGGTAACCCGGGACAGGCCTTGGATGAGGGTGCGGGCACGGTCGTCGTTGTCGGGGCGTTCCACAAGAATGGCGATCGCATAGCGCTTACCCGTGGGGGTATCTATCAGCCCCGAATCGCCCAGTACCTTGGCAATGTCTCCGGTTTTGTGGGCAATGCGGGCAAAGTCCTGATCCGCTTCCTCAATGCCCTGGGGGAGCAGGGTGCGGGTAATAGGACGGCGGAGGATATCGAGGGCGCGATCGCGGCTGCGGGGGGAAAGGATATCTCCCCGATCGAGCTGGGCTAGGAGCTTGACGAGATCCTGGGCACTGACGGTATTGGTGCCTTCTAGGTCGGGGAGGGGTGCACGGAAGCTGGTGTGCTGCAACCCCCACTGGCGGAGCTGCCGGTTGACAACGTCGGCACCCCCCAGGCGCTGCAAAATCATGTTCGTGGCCGTGTTGTCGCTGATCACAATCATCTGGGTAGCCACTTCTAGGGCAGGAATCTTGGTGCCATCGGGCAGATCTTGGTACTCACCCGCCTCCCCGACACGGACGGTTTTGTTGACTTCCAGCGGTTCGTCGAGGCGGGCTTCCTGGCGATCTGCGGCGGCAAAAAAAGCCAGGAGCAGGGGAAGCTTGATGGTGCTGGCCGCGGGGACGGGCTGGTTGTGGGCGATCGCCGCAATGGCGTTGGTATCGAGATCCCAGACCATGAGGTGGGCTTTCAAGTCGCGATTTTCCTCACCTTGCAGCAGTTTTTCCAGGTTAGCCGTCAGGGTGGGATCGGGGGTGAGAGC
>DBAX01000064.1 GCA_002291895.1 Cyanobacteria bacterium UBA999 | reverse complement strand
CCAGCCCGTCCCCGACCCCGACCCAACCCCTTCAGCCGAGGTGCGTTCCGCTCCCTCCCAGCCAAGGCGCAGCCAACCCACTGCAGAGCCCATCCCGGCTGTGCCAACGGCAAAACGCCCCGCCCCACCCAAATTAAGAGATATCCAACCGATTACAGAGCCTCCACAGGCACCGCCGCCTGAGAAACGTCCTGCCCCCTCCCGAACAGAACGATCCGCTCCCCTTCCAGAACCCACCCCAACCCCTCCAATTCAGGAACGCCCCGCTCCATCCCGCGCAAGGCGTAGCCAACCCGTTCCAGTATCTCCAGTACCCGCCCCGACCCCAGAGGCTGACGCCGTAGCCGCTGTCCCCCCCGCCCTAGAGACAGCACCAAGCGCCCAATCTGCCGCCATCGAAGATCGCACCGGTAGGAGCGTTGAAAATTTCACGCCCGCCGCTAACCCATGGCAAGTAACCATTCTCAGCAGCGATCCCGTTCTGGGGGCAGAGCAAAAGGCCCGACTGGAAACGGTGCTAGCCCAGGTGCTACCCGCCAAAACCCTACCCCCTTGGCTGACCGCCCAGCGTCAAAATACCCTCCAAGCCATCCTCGGCGATCGCCAACTTATTCTGCTGAAAGAAGGAGAAGACCCGATTGTTCTTCCCCTTCCCGATTCCGTATCCGAGTACCGAGGCACCCTTATCCTCCAACTTATGCTGCCACCTACTCCACCGCGAAGGTAATTGCCACCACTGCCCGAATATCCTTGTCAATCGTGGCTGTGCTGTAGGAGCCGCGATCGCTTGCTTCCGTAGAAAATCGCGCCGTGATTTGAAAGGCATCGGTTTCCGCCGCTCGGATTGCCCCCACCCGACTGTTGGAAACCCGGGCGATCGCCTCCGCCCGTGCCTTGGCATCCCTGGTTGCCGCTTCGATCATTTCTACCCGCAGATCTTCTAGTTTGGTATAAAGATACTCTGGCGCCTCCGACACAAAGGGAACCCCTTCATTAATCAGCTCCGTGCTCGCTTGGGCAATGGCGGCAATCCCATCGATATTTTCAGAGCGCACCTCAAACCGCTGCGTCAGACGATAGAAGAGAATCCGTCCCGTAGTGCCCCCATTTGACGTTGTCTCCTGAAAGGGCTCCGTAGTAATTGCTGCTAGGGTCACGGCTCCATCAGGAATTTTTTTCTCCTGCAAATAGCGCTGCACCCGCTCTGTGCGCCGCTGCAACTCCTGGTAGGCCTGGGGTAATGTGGGCTGCTGGCTAGTCACCGAAGCGCGCCAAATTGCGTAATCCGACTTAATGGGACGTGTCGCCGAACCAATAATGGTCAACTGGTCATTACTGCGCAGTGTCCGCAACGAATTCCCGGCGATCGCTGCCCCAATTACTAAAGATACCGAAATCGCCATCATCCCCGCAAACACTTGGGGAAAACCCTTGCCTTCCATGGAGCCAACCATATACATCAGCCAACGCTACACCTCTATTTACGCATTCGGGAAAGGAATGTTCCAGGCTGATTCCCCAGGGAATAGAACTTTACCAAGGGCAACAGTGCGTAACATTCCCATATCCAATTTTTTTAGCGGCAAATGTAGAACTGACAAGTTAGAGGTTGCGAGAGTATTCCTAGCGCTCACGCGGAATCCCTGTGCCCCATGGCTGATAATCTTTTCCTAACCGGTGTGGAAACGTTCTCTCCCAAAGGAATAAAGAGACAGAGCTGTGCGACCACGCTCGATTCAGAAGCGCTGGGCTCCTCCCACTTCATACAAGCAATCATCAAGTACGAGCTTATGTAAAGATACTCAAGGCTTTATTGATTAACCGTATACCAAGTAGTTCAGGGAAAGGTTGTAAGGCATCAAAATGCATATGGTAGTTCATTGTTCGACGATTAGGCTAAAACGTCTAATGAGTTATTGTTCAGGATTTTTCTGTATAATCAGTTGCATGGGGTGAACAGCCCGAGTCTTGACATTCAGCACATACCGCTTATTTTTATGCTATATTGACATTATCTTTCTTATACTATGCCTTCTTCACTATCAAAAGCGAATGACTACTTCACCTGAAAATTATGCCTCAGAGCAATTCCTTGAATATTGCAAGCTCATTGCGAGAATAAGCACAACTCTGAAAAAGCTAAAAATTGCCGAAAAAA
Organism: Cyanobacteria bacterium UBA999; assembly: GCA_002291895.1. Classification (GTDB taxonomy): domain Bacteria; phylum Cyanobacteriota; class Cyanobacteriia; order Pseudanabaenales; family Pseudanabaenaceae; genus UBA999. Next base: position 9,745 of record DBAX01000064.1, on the reverse strand, counting down.
CTCTTAGTATTAGAAGCTTTAGATTGGGGGTAAAGGCTCTAGGTCAAGATTTCACCCACATAGAAAATGCATCCAAAGATTTTCTTGTAGAACAACAGACTTGCCTAGTAGATTTGTGTGAAAAAATAAATCATCCAGACTATTCAACTAAACTTGAATCTGCTCTTAGAGATCAAAAAGTCTATTTTTCTGGAGCTTTTCCTGACCACGACATTTCACCCTTCAAACTTTCAATTAATATCAAAAATTACACGGCTCGGTTGAGTATGGGCAGAAGAAGCCAGCAGACAGACAACCTTTCACCAGTCTCCTTAGCTCAATGGGTTGGGAATAAATACGATAAACTGTTTAACAGCAAATTCAAGCACGAACGCTTTTGCGGAGAGCTCTTTGAAGCATATCGTTATCTCAGTCATTCTGAATGGTATGTACCCGTTTTGATCAAAGAAGTATACAGTATCCTAACAATTAAAGCAGAAGCCAAGCAAGAATATCCCGAATCTCGATTCGTATTCGACCTGGGTCGTTTACTACAAGAATTCGAGATAAAACATTCTGATCACGATGGTACTCAGTACATTATTGATCTGAGCCTACATAAACAATCGAGCAAAAACTACACGGTTGTTAATGAAGCTGGCAAAGAAAGAGCTATTGGCAATCTAATTATTCGTAAGGTATAAAACGGCTTATGTTGATCGAGGTTTCGGACTTGCATTTGTTGAGTGAAGGCAAACCGCCAAAGTCAGAAGAACTACTTAGCAAAATGACTGTAGGCAGAGAGTTGTGGCTCAACTATGTTCGTAGTCGATATCTGCAGAATTACATAGCCAAGGGAGGAAGCAAGGTTAAAGTCCTGATCGGGAGTAGGGGCAGCGGCAAAACACACCTACTGAAAGCATTGCTTGCTGATGCTGGAAAACTAGGTTATCGAACGGTATTGGTATCTGCTCGTCAGTGCCGCCTCAGCAATACACCTAGTTTGTATCAGGAAGTTGCTCAGCATATTGTTGGCGAAGATTTAATTAGGGGCTTGTGTCGTCAGATTGCTAAACAAATTGATGAAACAGCTGAATACGACGGTGCAAGTGTTTTCACTCCTTATGTCTATAACAAATTTCCTACTCCCAAAATGGCTGAGAGCAAGATACAAGAGCACATTGGTAAATTTTTTAGAGATATTGACTTGGATGCTTGTTTTAAGGCTTTTGGCTATGGGGTAGCAAATAACCGAATGATTAATCAATCTCCAGAAAACATAGAGATAGCTTGCGATTAGCTAAAGGGTCTACCTGCTGACCCTGCGGTTGGCCGTCAGAGGAGGAGTCTTTTTTTGTTCGGGAAGTTGAATAAGACCAATGCTAGAGACTGGCTGAACTCTCTAGTTCTTCTGTGTAAGCTTGCTGGGTTCAATGGCCTAGTAGTTGGCATTGATGATCTAGATGCGATCATGGAGAAGGTTAATGGAAGATTCATTTATTCTAAGAATCAAGTACTTGACACTTGTAAGCTCGTGCGTCAACTAATTGACGATACGGAAACCTTGCGAGGATGCTTTTTTCTTTTGAGTGGAATTAGAAATACCATTGATGACAACGATAGGAGCTTTCGTTCTTACGATGCGCTATGGGCTAGGCTTCAAGCAGGACTGGCTGACTACAAACAATTTAATCCATTTGCTGATTTAGTGGATGTAGATAAAAATCTGGCATCGAAAGATGATTTTTTATTAAAAATTTTTGAACATATAAGACGACTATTAGCTAATGAAATGTATAACCTTGATTTACCATCTGAATGTAGGGGTAGGGCTAGTGATTTACAAAAAGTTGTCATTGATGCAGTGTGCAATAAGAGAGGAAATCAGTGAATCAAGGCTTAGCAACTAGTATTATTGAATCTTTGCGATCAGGTATTCCCACTAGAGATTCAACTCGAAACCTAATATGCCCTTTTAGTTCTCTTCACGAAAAATTGGTTAAGGGTTTGGATTTTTTAGCAGGTTCTCAAGGTGTTCCGCTAGGGCGGTTATTTTGGGGGCAATTTGGTCAAGGTAAGACCCACGAGCTTACTTTACTAGAGCACACAGCAATCGATAAGGGGTTTGCTGTTTCTAGGATTACTATCAATCGCAATCTATCAGGTCAAAGGTTAGATCATCTTTACGCAAAATTAGCTGCATCAATTCGCACACCCAACTCTAACCTGTTCGGTGTACGTCATATCTTGGATAAGAAAAAACTTGAGGATTAACAAGATTCGAAGATTTACAATCAGAATAGATATTGTCATCCTCTACCAGCGTTAATACTAGAAATCCATCTAAGAGCACCTGCTGAGGATCAAGACCTTCTCTATAACGTTTTGCTAGGTTCTCAGGTTCCTTTAGCCGAAATAAAGAGAATCTATAGAAAAAACTGTACCCCATCTTTCCCACAGTTTCAAGAAAGATTCGCTGCCACTAAGCACTCGAAGTCTTATTTTGAAGTAATGGCAGACGTTTTAATATGGTGTGGGTATAGTGGTTGGGTTATTTTAATAGACGAAATAGAGTTGATCCACCGACTTTCTAAGTTGGGTAGGATGCAAGCATATCAAAATCTGTACTGGTTACTTAACTGGTCTAATTCATCCACCTTTCCTATTTTTACTGTTGGAGCAGTTACAGACAGTTTGATAGGTTTATGGCTAACCCCTCAGGGTCAGAGCAAACTGCCTGATACAGACTTGATTCCACAGTTAGCTGAAGAGAGGTGTGGCGTTGAATCAGGAAAAGCCATGAAATGCTTTTTCGACTATGCTCGAAACACTGATCGTTGCCCTCCCCTTGAGCGAATGAGCCAAAATGATTTGATAAGCTTGCTTAAAAGAATTGCTGAAATACACGGAGTTAGCTACGGATGGCAACCTGATGTTGATGTCAATAGTGTAATTAGGTCACAAGGTAATGCGCCCGTACGCTTGTATATAAGAGCAATAATTGAAGCTCTCGATATGAAATATTTAGGTGATAAAGATTTTATACCTGAAATCACTGGTCTTAAAGAGCTAGCGCCATCTGAAGATGAGTCTTATTTCGATGATGCTGTGTGAGAGGATATCGGCATTGGAAAAAGGTTTTACGTCACGCACCACATACTAAACCAGTATCAACATTCAAAGTCAACTACGGCGGGTGAGTTCAGCAGTTAGCCACTTGCACCTAAAGTCTGTACCCGCAGTTCATCCGAATTCGCCGTGACTGAATATACTGCGAGATCTGCTTCAAGGAATGAAGAAGCCTATAGAAACATGTGACTCTCGGGCTGGATGTTGATTTCCAGGGGAACAGCTTGGGGCTCAGCGCTGAGGGCGAACATAATAGCTTGGGCAGCGGTTTCCGGAGTTAACATCTTGCTACGATCCACCTTGAGGCTGACTCCGTCCCAAAACGGCGTATCCACACCACCAAAATAGAAAAGAGTAACCCTGATGCCAAAACGTCGCACCTCATCTGCCATACATTTGCTCCACCCCACAACCCCAAACTTAGCGGCGCAATAGGCCGAAGCCATAGCCATGGGATGTTTCCCCAAAATCCCGATAACGTTACAGATATGCCCGACTTTGCGTTCCTTCATAACATTAATGGCGGCTTGGGCGGCAAAAAAGCTGCCTTTGAGGTTCACCTCCAACATGTGGTCGAGGTCGGCGGGTTCAATTTTGTTGAATTGCTTCATAACCCCTGCTCCCGCTGCATTGACCAAAATATCCACCTGACCAAATTCGACGATCGCCCGTTCCATGAGGCTCTGCGTTTGCTCTGGGTAGCGAATGTCCGTCGGCACAACAACTGCTCCGGGCGGTAATGAGCTTTGCAGGTGCATCAGCTTTTCGGTGTTGCGCCCTGCTAAGACGAGCCGGGCCCCAGCCGCCCCCAGCAATTGACCGAGGCGAGAACCAATCCCACCCGAGGCACCGACAATCACCACTACTTTATCGTTCATAGTCCTTAATATTAGTCACAAAACTTCACTATATTATCCTATAATTCTTCTTGACGCCACCTTGTTAAGTCAGTAAAATGTAAGTTTCTTGAGTTGCTACTTGGTAGCTTGGGGGACACATGATCGACCGCATGCATCTGGTTTACGTGGAAACACAGTTCCGCCACTTTTTCTGGACGCGGCACATACTGCGGCTTTGCACCCTTTTGGAAGCCGGCCGGACGTTGCAGATTGTGTGCCCCAACGAAGAGGTTTTCGATCAGTTGATTCAGCGGCGGCTCTATTTGCTGCTGATGATGGTTGAGGATTACGACTTCGTGATCCTCCACTGGCAAGATCAAGTCCACCGGTTGATCCCGAGCTTTGACCTGCACCTAACCTAGGCGGGGCCCGAGCAGCTATACTGTGAACCGAGTTTCATCATTCACGTAGCGGCATGATCCAATTTCGGCAAGTGACTTTTCGGTTTCCTCAAGAGCTTTGGCAAAGGGTGAAACGGGCTGCCGATGGGGAACGCCTAACGGTTACGGATTGGTTGATTCGCCTTTTGGAAGCGTCCCTTAAGCAAGCAGTTTCCACGGAACCGCCCGCGGCCAGCTTGAGGGAATCTCTGCAGCCTTTTCTGCAGCCCCTCCAGCAACAGATAGACCAACTTCAGCTTCAGTTGGGGGAGTTTTGCGCTTGGTGAATCCGGAGCCCCATCCCCAAGCGCCCGATCCGGCTCCTCCCCTCCTGAATACTCCTTTGGGAGAGATCCTCCTACGGGTGGGCGATCGCCTGCTGATCAACCAGCACCCGCTGACGATCGCAGGCATCCACAACCAGAATATTGTTGGCACAACCGACGACGGGCAGGAGCGCGTCATTCCGGCCGCGGAGATTCGCTCCCTCGGTTGCGCCCCGGCGGCAGCACCTGAACCAGAGCCGGAGCCAGCCCCCACGCCCATCGCTTGGGAACTGTGGACGTACCTTGAGCGGCACCGCAAGGATACCCTTCGCCATATTGGTACGTTCACTTCCGAATGGGAAGTGCATCGCTTTGTGGCTGAGGCAGAGCGCAACAATAGCAACGGCTTGCGGGTGCACTATGAAATCAATCCCATTTTTGAGCCTGCCGTAGATTCTGTGGATGCGGATGTGTTGTAGCGCCCTTTTATCCCTGGGTGCTATCCCAAGATGTGCCGTTCGGCAAAGTTATCTCAGATTTTGAAGGCGAGTGCTGCTGGTGGGCCAGAATGGCTACCTGGGTACGATCGCGCAGGTCAAGCCGGTTAAGGATATTGGTGATGTGATTTTTGACAGTTTTTTCGGAGATGTGCAGCACTTGGGCGATCTCGCGATTGTTGGCACCCTTGGAGATTAGTCCCACGACTTCCTGCTCGCGGCTGGTGAGTTGTTGCCACACTCCAGAGGGCACCAAGACGGGGTCGGGAATTTGGGAAAGCACTTTTTGCCCAAGACCGGGTCCCAAATGGGTGTATCCCTTATGCACTGCCCGAATGGCGATCGCCAGTTCTTCTGGCGGGGTGTTTTTCATCAGGTATCCCGAGGCACCGTACTTCATCGCCTGGGCCACGCGATCGCTGTGGTCGTCTGTGGAAAGCACCAGAACCCGCACCGAAGGGAATTTTTGACAAATCAGGCGGGTGGACTCAACCCCTCCCATGCCCGGCATCAGCAAATCCATCAGCACCACGTCCGGCAGTTGCTGGGCCAGGGCATCGAGGGCCGCTTCGCCACAATCGGATTCGCCTACGAACACCAAGTCAGGTTCATCAGCCAACAACAATTGCAGTGCTCGACGGATGAGGGATTGATCATCAACTATCAGAATCTCAATCATAGTTAGGATTGGTTAATTTATTCTACCTTACGCAGTTCCCCAAATCCTGGCAAGCGACGGAAGTCCCAGATTGCCCTAGGACTTAAGTCCGATAGATATTGGGGACTAGCGCCCCATGCGCCGTTTCCGAAGAAATCCTAGGATGCCTATGTTGCATTCGAGAAAACTATGCCATCCATTTTAATTGTTGACAGTTCCATTACTTACCGTGAAATCTTGTCTTTGGAAATGAAGGCACGCTTCCTACAAGCTAGTACCGCTAAAGATGGAGCCACAGCCTTGGAATTATTCGCTGAATTGCTCCCCGATGTAGTGATTGCGAATATTGATTTACCCGTGGTGAATGGATTGGAATTGTGCCGGCGGCTCAAGGCCGAAAAACCGGAGGTTCATGTCATTCTGATCGCGGCGCGAACCAGTATGCACACCACCCAGCGCGCCCGTGAAGTTGGCGCAGACCACTTCTGTAACAAAATAGGGTTGATGATGGATTTGGACATGCTCCTCAAACAGTTTTTGCCCCAATACAGCGGTCAGGCGATCGCGCCGCTGGATGTGGGCGAACTTCAAGCCCTCGCAGCGCAGCTTTAAATCCGTTCTCGTACAATCCCTCCCAGTCTTCCTACTGCGGGAACAGGGAGGGGCTGCCATTACTGGGCGGGTCGGGAGATAACAGGAACTTTTTGCGGATCCACATTGAGAAATACCGTTGCGTTACCCTCAACACGGATAACCTTAATGGGCATGGGTTGTTGCTTTTGCTTGGCATTGCTAAGGCGCTCATTGATGCGCTCGTAGAACAACAAATCGGCTAGGGGTCCGCCCAAAAGAGCAGCCTGACCCTTAAGCTCGATCGCCCGTTCGTTGGCCTTGGCCAGAATCAGCACCCGGTTGGTTTCTTTTTGTTGAATTTGGGCCCGCACTCCGGCAGTTTGGGCCAGAATTCCCGCTACTTGCTTCTTCTCGATGGACTCACGCAGCGCGGGGGGAAAGTCGGCTGTTTCGATATACACCCACTCTAAATACATAAATGGAACCTCCTTGCCATCCCGTTGCGTGCGGGGTAGCTCGGCTTCGATAAGTTCCTTGGCTTGCTTTTCCACCTCCAGGCGGCGATCGCGCCGATAGAAATCTTCGGATTGGAATTTGGCCGCCACATCCCGGAACTTGGAGCGCACTAGGGGCGTGACCCGAACGCGGATGTAATCTTCGCCGATTTGGGCGTGGAGATCGTCGAGGGTGTCGGGGTTGAGTCGGAGGGCAATATTGACATTGATGGTAAAAGACTGTCCGTCGGCGGCGATCGCAGTTAGGGGATTGCTGATCACCTGCTCGTTTTTCAAATCGCTAAACTCCAAAACTTGCGTGCGTACGACGTAGGGAATTGCCCGCTCAACTCCGGGCGTCAAGGGGGTGGCTCCGGGCAGCAGCACCCTGCGCTGTTGCAGCCCAGCGAAAGCATTGAATACGACCGAAGCGGTGCCGGGACGGGTAATGTGAACGGTAGGAAGTGTTTTGAGAATATTCACCAAAACCCAAGCAGCGATCACGGGCCAGCCCCAACTGAGGGCTGTTTTCCACGGAAAGGAACTGAAGTTGGAGGACATGGGCGGTACCGCAGGATGGGAATGAATAGGAAGTGAATCAATAAATGCGCCTTTAACGTTCTTAATAGAATTTCAAAGCAACGGCGTTCAAAAATTGCGAGCAGGTAATTGCGAACAGGTAATGATTTGCGAGTTAAGACAGAAAAACCGCAAAAAAACCGCGTTTTTAGGAAACCCTCAATTTCGGTCGTATCCTACCACATCAGAGTTATGTCTTAGCTGATGACCCAAGTTCCTGCAGGCGATCGCGTTAGGAAAGCTGTGCGCTACGGTGCTACGGAAAGCCACTGGCGCGACCTTTACCACGGGCTGCTCACCATGTCCTGGGGGATATTTCTCGGTTGGGTGGCGATCGCCTACGTTTTAAGTAACGTGCTTTTCGCCTGTTTGTATGCCATCGGGGGGGAGCACATTGCCAATGCCAGCTCCCTGTGGGATTTGTTCTTTTTTAGTGTCCAAACCATGTCCACAATTGGCTACGGCACCATGGTACCCGTTACCCTCTACGGCCATATTTTGGTGACCGTTGAAGCCCTCTACGGACTCCTAGCGGTCGCCATGGGAACCGGACTGATGTTTGCCCGTTTTGCCCGCCCCACGGCACGGGTTGTGTTTAGTAAAGTAGCAGTAATTACTCCCTACAATGGGGCTCCCACACTGATGTTTCGGATGATCAACGAGCGGCGCAATTTAATTTTAGAAGCCCGCCTTTGGGTAACGCTAATCCGCTACGATGTCAGCTCCGAAGGGTATCGCATGCGTCGTCTTTACGATATTAATTTGGTGCGACAACAGACCCCAAACTTTGCTCTATCCTGGGTGGCTATGCATGTCATCGATCAGAGTAGTCCGCTCTACGGTGAGACAGAAGCATCCCTAGCTTTGGAAGAGGCAGAAATTTTAGTGGTGCTGACCGGAGTAGATGAAACTTTTTCCCAGACAATTCATTCCCGATGCTCCTACATGGCAGAGCAGATTTTATGGCAACGACGCTTTGTCGATATCCTTTCCACTTTGCCCGACGGTCGTTTGAAGATTGATTACGAACAGTTTCATCGCACGACAGCGGTTGCGTCGCCCTCGGAGCCTTGAGGGAAATCATGCCCCTCTGTGACCTGCCCAGTTGACAGGCTGCTTCAGACATTGCTACCTTCTGTGGCTTCGACTCCGCTCAGCCACTGGCATGCACCAAAATCGGCGTAATACCGTCGCACTAGCGATACATTGGCATCACCGTGACAGCATCGCCCGCCGGAATGTAGGTTTGGTGCATCCGTAGTTGGGCCAGGGCGTTCGTGCCGATCGCACCGATGGGATTACCGGAGGTGTGCTCCGGGGCGGGGGTGAACTGCCCTTGGCCGAGGTGTCCCCAGAGATAGGTTTCCCGCTGTCCATTGCTGTGGAGATCGGTGGTGGCGATCGCCGTTACCCACTGGGGCAGGCAGGCGTCGAGGGGAAGTCCGCTGGCCCTGAGGATGGCAGGGCGCACCAAACGCCAAAAACACACCATCGCTGACATGGGATTTCCGGGCAGTCCGTAGTAGGCAGTTTGGGGAAAGCGAGCGGCCATAAAGGGTTTCCCCGGTTTCATGGCAATGCCGTGCACGGCTACCTGACCTCCCAAATGGGCGATCGCCGCCGGCAGAAAATCGCGATCGCCTACGGAAACGCCCCCCGTAGTTACCACGATATCCGCCGTTGCGAGGACGCGGGCCAGGTGGGACTGGAGGACATCGGGGCGATCGGGCAGGGACAAAACCTCCCCCAGAAGTGCACCCGTCTCCTGCACCAGCGCTGCTAAGGCTAGGCTGTTGCTGTCGTAGATCTGTCCGGGGGCAAGCGTACCTCCCGGCGGCACCAGTTCATCACCAGTACCAAGCAGCGCCACGCGGGGCAAAACGTAGATCGAGAGTTCCGCAACCCCGGCAGCGGCCAAAGCAGCTAATTCTGGCGGGCGCAGCCGCTGCCCGGGAAGCACCAAGGGTTGCCCCGATGTGGCAAATTGCCCCCGTCGGCGTACCCACTCCCCCGGCTGGGGTCGATGGCGCAGATAGAGGCGATCGCCCTCTGGAACGGCCTGTTCTTGCATCACCACAGTGTCGGCCCCCTCGGGCAAAGGACTCCCCGTGAACAGGCGCACCGCTTCTCCGGGACCTAGAAAAAACTGGGGCTGGCTTCCTGCGGCGATCGCCTGGGAACGCAGGGTCAAAAAGTCGCAGTTCTGGGCATCCGCCGCCCGCAGGGCATAGCCATCCATGGCCGCATTGTCAAAACCGGGCACATCCACCCGCCCGGTCATCACCGCCCCC
>DBAX01000130.1 GCA_002291895.1 Cyanobacteria bacterium UBA999 | reverse complement strand
GATCTCCACCCCCCCCCACCCCGCCAACCGATCGCGCCAAGCCCGCAGCCAGGCCCACTGGGCAACCATGCCAAACAGCACCACAAAAATATTGATCAGCCCCAAACGCGACTCCACCAAAAACAGCCCATCGAGGGCAACAAAGAGTCCCGCTAGCAGGCCCCAACGGTGCGATCGCCCCCACTCCGCCACAAAGCCATAGACCACTAGGGGGAACACACTACCCGCTAGGGCCGACATCACCCGTTGCCCCAGATCCCCATCCCCAAACAACCAGATTCCTAGGGCAATGACATATTTTGCCAGGGGAGGATGGGCATCAAAAAAAAACTCCCCTGCCAGATAGTGCCGCCCAAACACCGGGTAATACACCTCGTCAAAAACTGGGCCGGGAATGGCAGTCAGCCCCCCAAACCGCAGGGCCAACGCCAGCAACCCCAGACCTGCCACTGCCCACCTGTGCCTGCGATCGCCCACCATCACCCCTACTCCCGTCTGCTATGTTTTTACTAAACTTCGAGCTAAGATACTGCGATAATTGCCGACACTTTCTGACCTATGCAAGTTTTTGAGTGCTACCGCCTTCTTGGGCTGCCGCGCAATGCGTCCGCTGACGACATCAAGGTAGCCTACCGACGCCTAGCCAGAAAGTACCACCCCGACCTCAATCAAAACGATCCGGCAGCAGCCGATAAGTTTCGCCGGGTTCAGGAGGCCTACGAAGTTCTCAAAAACAAAGACGCTGCGCCGCCGCCTCCCCCCGTGCGCGAAGCCGTGCGCCCCCCCACACCGCCCAAAGTTAAGGTGCGGGTAGAAACCCCGCCACCGCCAAAACCTGCCCAAAACAGGCAGCCCCCCCTCGATCCCGAAACCAAGCTCAAATTTGACATGATCCATCGGGTGCAGGAACTGATCCGCACCAAAAAATTTGTCGTGGCGATCGCCGTGGTTGAAGGGCTGCGGGAACGCTACCCCAGTGCCCCCGAAGTAGTACATTGGCAGGCGATCGCCTACTACCGCATGGGCAGCGAGCTGCTGATCCAGAACAAATACCGGGAAGCAGAGATCTACCTGCGCAAAACCCTCGAAACCGATCCCAAAAATCGCGAACTCTGCTTTGAAGCCCAGCACGAGCTGGAGCGAGCCCAGCAGAAGATTTAACCGCGCCCAAAACAAACCCAAAATCACACCAAAAGTATCCCGCAGCGCTTTCACAGAACCAAGAACCCTTTAAATTAGAACCCAAGCAAACCCTTTCCCGTCAATGCAGCGCATTCTCACAGGACTGCTTTCCTTTGCCTGCACCATCGTGGTTGCCGTTAGCGGCTACATGATCGCTGGCTGGAACTTTCTCGATGCCATCTATATGGTAGTGATTACGGTATTTGGCGTTGGCTATGGGGAACCACAACCCGTCAGCACCCCTGCCCTTCGCGTCTTCACCATGTTTGTGATCATCTCCGGTGCCCTGTCTACGGCCTACACCGTGGCGGGATTTGTGCAAATGATTACCGAAGGAGAAATTCACCGCGCCCTAGGAGCCCGTCGCAAAATGAAAGAACTGCAATCCCTCACCAAGCACACGATCATCTGCGGCTACGGCCAGGTGGGGCAAATCCTCAGCCGGAAACTTCTTCAGGAAAAAAAATCCTTCGTGATCGTGGAGGGCGACGAAGAGCGGGCAGCCAAAGCCCAAGCCCTCGGTTATCTGGTGGTACCCAGCAATCCCACCGACGAGCAGTCCCTGCTCCAGGCGGGCATCGAGCGGGCCAAAATTCTGTCCACCGTCATGCCAGACGACACCCAAAACGTTTTCATTACCCTCACAGCGCGGGAGCTGAATCCCGACCTCGTTATCATTGCCCGGGGAGAAACCCCCTCAACGGAGAAGAAACTCAAGCTGGCCGGAGCCGACCAAGTGGTGATGCCCGCTGCCATCGGTGCCGATCGCATTGCCCAAACCATCATCAACCCATCGATCATTGACTTTTTGCAAGAATCCGAGGGGCGCACCAGCCTCAACGAGATGCTGTCCCAGATCAACATCCAGCTAGACGAATTAATGATCGCCCCAGATTCTCCCTTCGTCCAAAAAAGCCTCGGCACCTTGGAAGCCCGGGGCCAAAGCACCTTTATCGTCATCGCCGTGCGTCAGGCTGACGGGCTGCTGATCGATCACCCTGCCCCGGATTTCATGCTGAGCGCCGGAGATACCGTCATTCTGCTCGGGCATCGCGGGGATATTCCCCAATTTGCCCAAAAGTTTGCCATGAAGCGGGAAATTCGCTATCGGGGAGCCCAGATCTAGTTGCCGTTGGTTAGCAGCGCCAAGGGAAGCACAGCGGCGATCGCCCGAGTTGCTGAGTTCCATAGCTTGTTGGGCGTAAAATCCGTAGCCACTAGCTGCCAGATCCGCTGCACTTCGTCGATGTGCAGGCGGTTATCCTCCGTCAAAGCCAGCAAAATGCGCCGCCGAATGTATGCCCCATCCTGGGAAGTGAGGTACTGCAATCCCATCCGCGCCGTGGGGATGAGGTCAAAACTGCCATCGGACTTGGCGATCGTCAGCAAATTTTCCAGGCGTGCCCACTGAAACCGACCATCCTTAAATAGCACCTCCACCAAGCGTCGCCGCAGGCTTTCCGACTCATCGGTTAGGAGGCGCTTAGCAATGTAGGGGTAGGCCACCTGCACGATCCGAAAGTCAGGGTTGAGGCTCAAGGCCACACCCTCCTGGGTGATCACCGAACGGATGATCAGGGCAAACTTGGCGGGCAGGGAAAAGGGATAGCGGTACATCACCTCCGAAAAGCGATCGGTCACCACCTTAAAGTTAAAGTCCTTAACCTTCTCGGTCATGATGTCTCCCAGCACCGACTCAAGGGCTTTAACGATGGGCTTCATCTCCACATTGGGCTGCAAGAATCCCAGCCGCACGTAATCTTGTCCCAGTTGCTCATAATCTTTATTGATCAGATGCACTACGGAGTCAACCAGTTGCTCCTTAGTAGCCAAGTCCAGCTGATCCATCATGCCAAAATCAATGTAAGCCATCCGCCCGTCATAGGTGGCAAAAAGGTTTCCCGGATGGGGATCGGCATGGAAAAAGCCAAACTCCAGCAGTTGCCGCAACCCAGACATCACCCCAATCTTGACCAAGGTATCGGCATTGAGACCCGCCGCGCGGATTTGATCAATTTCCGTAAGCTTGATCCCGTGGATCCACTCCAGCGTCAGTACCCGATGGCTAGAATAATCCCAATAAATTCTTGGCACCTTGACGTGGGGGTCATTGGCAAAATAGTCGGCAAAACGCTCGGCATTGCGTCCCTCGCGTACGTAATCGATCTCTTCAAACAGCTTGCTGCCAAATTCGTCAATCACTGCCTCCAGGGTATTCCCCAAATTCAGGGGCAGCAGCGGCGGCAGCCACTGGGCCACCCAGCGAAGGATATACAAATCCAAGGTGAGCACGGGCACAAGGTCGGGACGCTGCACCTTGACCGCAACCTCCTCCCCCGACCACAGCTTGCCGCGATAAACTTGCCCCAAACTCGCCGCTGCCACCGGCATGGGGGATAGCTCCGCAAAAACTTTCTCCGGCGATCGCCCCAGTTCCTCAAGAATGATGGCCATAGCCACATCGTTACTAAAGGGTGGCAACTGATCCTGCAACTTGGTCAACTCTTGCAAAAAGTCAGCCCGAACCAAGTCTGGGCGCGTAGAGAGGGCCTGCCCCACCTTGATGTAGGTCGGGCCCAAAACCGTAATTACCCGCCGCAATTGATTGGCCCGTTCCGGAGTGGCTTGCCCTGCTTTGGTGGAAGCATCCCACAACAGACCCAGCACAAAACCCGTAAACATCCAGATAATCTGCAGCAGGCGACCCACGACCAGCCACGGGCGGCGACGGTAGTACAGGGATATTTCCCCTGGGTCATAGGTGCGGGAGGAAAAGTTCATAGGTGGGGCAACTAAAATTTGTTTCATATAACGTAAGCACAATTATACAAAACTTGACCTATCCCCTACGAATTTCTGAACGAACCTGCTATACTTAGCAAGCATGAGTTAAGGGCTTGTAGCTCAGTGGACTAGAGCACGTGGCTACGGACCACGGTGTCGGGGGTTCGAATCCCTCCTAGCCCGTCCTTTCTCTTCCACGTTTTTTCCATAGAGCCTTGATATTGCTCCTCAAAAATAGGCTTTAAGAGGGCAGTACGAAGCAACCTACTAATTCTTAGCCAGACCTAGATCCCGGGCGACTTGGTGGACGGCAGCGGCGACGCTAGGGGCAATACGGGCATCAAACACCGAGGGGATGATGTAGTCTGGCGCTAAGTCTTCATTGCTGACGAGGGAGGCGATCGCCTGGGCGGACTTGAGGTACATTTCGGTAGTGAAATGGGCGATGCGCGCATCGAGGGCACCCCGAAATATGCCGGGAAAGGCCAGCACGTTATTAATTTGGTTGGCGTAGTCGCTGCGTCCCGTGGCAATCACGGTGGCATCCTGCTCGATCAGCTCGGGTAAAATTTCGGGAATGGGGTTAGCCATGGCAAAAACCACCCGATTGGCTGCCATGGTGCGCACCATCTCCGGTGTTAGGGCCCTGGCCACACTCAGCCCGATAAAGGCATCGGCACCCACAAGCACATCGCCAAGGGAACCTTTTTGGTCGCTGACAAATTCCAGCTTTTCGGCGGTTAGGTCGGGGCGATCGCGGTGGATGCTGCCCTTGGAATCGCACATGGTAATGGATCTGACCCCAGCAAGGCGCAGCAGGCGGGCGACGGCAATGCCGGAAGCTCCAGCCCCGTTCATAACGATGCGCACGCTGTCGATGGATTTGCCCACCACCCGCAGGGCATTGAGCATGGCGGCAACAACCACAATCGCGGTGCCGTGCTGGTCATCGTGGAAAACCGGAATATCCAGTTCGGCTTGGAGGCGGCGCTCCACCTCAAAGCAGCGGGGGGCGCTGATGTCTTCGAGATTGACCCCCCCAAAGCCTGGGGCGATGCGTTTGACGGTGTCCACAATTTCGTCCACATCCTGGGTATCGAGGCAGATGGGAAAGGCATCGAGTCCGGCAAATTCCTTAAAGAGCATGGCCTTGCCTTCCATGACCGGGAGAGCGGCGGCGGGGCCGATGTTGCCCAAGCCCAAAACGGCGCTGCCATCGGTGACAACGGCAATGGTGTTTCCCTTGATGGTGTAGTCGTAGACTTGGTGGGGTTTTTCGGCGATCGCCAAGCAGACCCGTCCCACGCCGGGGGTGTAGACCATGGCCAAGTCCTCCTGACCGTGGACGGAAATTTTGGACTGGATATGGATTTTGCCGCCCTGGTGCAGATTGAAGGTGCGATCACGTACATCGAGGAACCGTACCTCTGGCAGCGTTTTGACGACGGTGATCAGTTGGTCAGCATGCTCGCTGCTGGCGGCATTGACAGTAATTTCCCGCACCGAAATTTTGCGGGTCTGCTGGACAAGCGCGATCTGTCCCAGGCTACCTCCGGCATCGGCTAGGGCGCGAATCACGGAGGAGAGCATCCCAGCGCGGTTGGGCATTTGGACGCGCAGGGTTAGGCTATAACTGGGATTGGGATTAAGAGCTTCCATGGAATTGCAAAAAACAGCATTGGGAGTAGTATAAATTCTCAGTGATCGCGGATTCGATTAACCGTTACAGTCAGTACTTCCAAATTTTGCTTATGGTTGCTTTTTGGCGCTCTTTGGGAACCTGGGTGGTTGCGGGGCTCTTGGTATCGGGATGTACGGTGACAGCAATGAACCCCCAGACTGAGGAAGTTGAGGCACTGCGGATTATGCCCCTGGGCGATTCGATCACCGATGGCTTTAACGTGCCCGGTGGCTATCGCAATTTCCTGTTGCCCGCCCTAGAGCAGCGGGGCTATCGCATTACTTTTGTGGGCTCAAGGCGCAATGGACTGCCCGAATTGATAGATCAGCACCACGAAGGGCACTCGGGTTGGCAAATTGGCGAACTCCACTTCCGCGTTAAGGGCTGGCTGGCCGATGCCCAACCGGACGTGGTTTTACTGCTCATTGGCACCAACGATGTGCTGCGCAATGACGCGGTGGATCGAGCACCCCAACGCCTCGAAAATCTGATCGCCAGCGTGGTGCAGCAATCGCCCCGGGCAGTGGTGCTGGTAGCTACTTTGCCGCCGATTGTGCACCCCCAGATCAACCGTCGCGTCCAGGATTTTAACCGTCAGGTGCCCGCGATCGTCCAGCGGCAGCAGCAACAGGGGCGAGCAGTGCATCTGGTGGATCTCTATCCAGCGCTGACCACCGCCGACCTAGCCGATGGGGTGCATCCCAACGTGCGGGGACACCAGAAAATGGCGATCGCCTGGGAAACCGCCCTAGTTAAAATTTTGCCGCCACCCACGCCCAGCCTCCCCCCGAAAAATGGGGGGGTATAATTGCGGTGTCGTTCCCCCTGCACCTATGCCCGCTATTGTTCAGAATGCCAACAGTGCCCAAGAGCGCATTTGTGCCCTAAACCAAGGGCGAAACACCATTGGGCGCGGGCTCGACAATAGTATCGTGGTGGAAGACGAAGCCCGCAGCCTCTCCCGGCACCATGCCGAAATCTGGTGGCGCGATGGCGAAACAACGGTTTGCGACCTTGGCAGCAGCAATGGCACCTTTCTCAACGAGGTGCCGCTGCCGGCCCAAAAACCCCACCGCCTGCGGGAAGGGGATAGCGTGCGCTTTGGAAGCGTGGTGTTTGTGTACCGCGATGAGGTGCGATCGGTTCCCCACAGCGCTGCGGGACGGGAGACCAGCGACGTATCGATCCTCGCCTCCGTGGCACCGGAGCTATCGCGGGTACGGCTGAGCGATGTGGTTCATGCCCACAGGGATACCATCACCAGCGGCTCGGTGCTGATGCTGCAAAACCGCGATGCCGCCCAACGCAATGCCGATAAGCTCAAAATTCTCCTGGAAATCAGCAAGGAGCTATCGTCGCCGGAAAGCTATCACCTGCTGCCCGAAAAAATTCTTGACCTACTGTTTCAAGTCATGCGCGTTGATCGCGCAATTTTGCTTTTGGTGGATGAGCGCACCCAGGAGCTGGAATCTAAGGCTGTGAAGGTGCGCAATTCCGTGGCCGTAGACTACGAGTTTTACAGCAAGCGGATTGTAGAGTATGTCAAAGAGCAAGGGTGTGGCATTCTCAGCGACAATGCGGCGGTCGATCAGCGGTTTGCCCAATCCCATTCCATCCTGCAACAATCGATCCAGGCGGCGATGTGCGCGCCCCTCAAACCCCGCGATCGCGTAATTGGCGTGCTCTACGTAGATAACCTTTCCATGAGCCACATCTACGAAAAGGAAGATTTGGAATTCCTGACCAGTTTGGCCAATCAGGCGGCGATCGCGATCGAAAACGCCAGCCTCACCCAAAAAATGCAGTCCGAAATCGTGCGCCGCACCCGCCTAGAGCGCTTTTTCCCCCAAGAACTAACCCAAAAGCTGCAGGGGGGCTGGAATCTCAACGAAATCACGGAGACGGAGGTCACGGCCCTGTTTTCCGACATCAGCGGCTTTACCACCCTAGCTTCCCAGATGCCGCCGCGCCAAGTGCTGGAGTTGCTGAACGAGTACTTCCGGGTGATGGTGGAAGAAACGGTATTTCGCTTTGGGGGCGTGCTAGAAAAATACATTGCCGATGCCCTGCTGGCGGTTTGGGGCTCTCCCTACCGGCGGGACAACGATGCTAGCCAGGCGGTTTCAGCGGCGATCGCCATGCAGTGGGCCATGAACCGACTGAATCGGCAGTGGCAGCAGCAGGGACGCAACCAGCACATCCAGATTCACATCGGTTTAAACACCGGGGTGGTGGCTGCGGGCAATATTGGCTCCGAGCAACTGATCCAGTTCACCCACATTGGCGACACCATGAACGTGGCCAGCCGCATCTGCAACCTAGCCAAGGCTGGCGAAATTGTGATTTCCGACACCACCCTAGCCCGGGTCGCGGCCATGGGTCTGCCCGTCGAACCCCTACCCCCTGCCCTCGTCAAGGGTAAGGAGCACCCCCTACAAACCTATCGGGTACTCTGGCAGCGGCTTCAGGGCTGAAAGCGCCAGCAGGTCAGGGCGATCGCCAGGGCATCGCTGGCATCGTCGGGTTTGATCGCCCGGCTCAGCCCCAGTTCCCGCTGCACTGCCCCCTGGACGGCGGCTTTGTCGGCGTTGCCGTAGCCCGTGAGGGACTGCTTGACCTGGGGTGGCGAAAACTCCATTGGCACCAGACCTGCCTGGGCCAAAACCAGTAAAATCACGCCCCGGGCCTGGGCTACTGGGATCAGGTTGCCCATGCGGTAGAAAAACAACTGTTCCAAACCCACTTTTTCGGGCTGCCACTGCTGAATTAGGCTGTGCAAATCCCGGTGAATCGTCATCAGGCGATCGCCCAGAAGATCCTTGCTTGGGGTAGTAATAACCCCCACTTCCAGTAATTGGGGCATGGGGTGCTGCCCCACCTCAATCAGCCCAAACCCCAGGGTGGCAATGCCGGGGTCAATTCCTAGGATGCGCATCCATTGTGCCGTCCACCAAAAATTGCGAATTGCCAGTACTTCCAATGGCAATCCACATGGTGCAGCCCCGACTGTTCCAGCCACTGCAACTGCTCCGCCAAATAGGCAGGTTGATCCTTTTCCCGATGCTTGCCGTACCACAGGGCATCATCCTCGCCGTTGCTGCGGATAAAATCCCGCCACAATCTGTCGTAGAGGGACTCTAGGCGCTGGGTGGGCGCTTTGACTAGGTCGCGGATCAAAAGGGTGCCCTCGGGTTGCAAACTCTGGGCCAGAGCTTGAAAGAGGTGTTTCTTGCGGTCATCGCTAATGTGGTGGATCGCCAGACCAGAGATTACCAAATTGTATTGGGGACGCTCCGGGGACTGGTAATGGGAAAAGTCCATCTGCTCAAGGGTGAGGCGATCGCCATAGGGATCCAAACGCTGCCGACACCCCTCCAGCATCTGCTCTGAAAAGTCTATGCCGTGGACGCGGGACTGGGGGAAGCGCTGCAGCACTGCCTCGGCCAGGGTTCCCGTGCCAATGCCCAAATCCAAAACCGCGATCGCGTCGGAGGAGGCAAAGGGAATTAAATTGAGCAACACTTGGGTTTGCTGGTGGTAATAAGGAATCAGCTTGGGGATGAGCAGGTCATAATTCGGTGCCTGGGACTCGAAGTCTTGGTGCGCAGCGCCCAGTGGATGGTTATGCATGGGTTTAATTCCTCAAGAATGGGATGCGAAGTGGGATGCGAAACATAAGTACATACTTTTCCACACCGCTATGGCCCGGAATAGAATGGGGCCCCACGAGCTTAATACTTTGTTCATGACTTGTTCGTAACGTTTTGTGCCTCCAGCCATGACCTCCCCACCCGTGCCTTCCCCCCTCCCGCTC
>DBAX01000137.1 GCA_002291895.1 Cyanobacteria bacterium UBA999 | reverse complement strand
GCCCCCCATGGTTGCGCCCCCCGCTCCTCCCGCGCCCGTTCCCGCCCTTTGGTAGTACTCTGCGCTGGCACTTGGAGCCCATAGGTCTCTCGTACCCCTTTTGTTAGCTTCTGCCAACCTTCTGAAACCGCAAAACTTCAGGAGGTTTGCGCTTTTTTGCGCCCCAATAAGGCCGTGTTAGGATCATAGGAATGCGATAACCATCCGAGCTATGAAACTCCATCGTCTTCAATACATTCAGGATCGCGGATTGGCAACATCGTGGCAATTGGAAGGCTGTGACCTAGATACGGTCAATCTCATTGTTGGTCGTAATGCCAGCGGCAAATCGCGGATTTTGCAGACGATCAACCTTCTGGGTCGCCTCCTCAGCAGCACCACTGCCATTCCCAGCGCCCCCAAACAACAGTGTTGGCAGGCTACCTTTGACGCCGATGGCGACGCCCCCAAGTGCTATACCCTGGAAATTTCCCGGGGTGAGGTAATTCGCGAACACTACCAAGTTGGCGATCGCGTTCTTTTAGACCGCCAAGATACGGGGGTGGGCACCATTTGGGCCGATGACCTCAAGATCCCCATCCGCTTCCATACTCCCACGGATCGGGTAGCTGCCCTGCTACGGCGTGATCGCATTCAGCACCCCTTCGTCGAAGAACTCTACAACTGGGCCCAATCCCTGATGTATTTCCGCTTTGGTACCTCCCTAGGGCAGCACACCTATGCCTTGATGCAAACCCGCAAGCTCCAGACCTATCGCGACAACATCAACCTCCGCGACAGCGATCAGGTGATTGCTATTTTTCGCCTGGGGGAAGAGGATTACCAAGAGACCTTTACGGATCGCGTGATTGCGGACATGGGGCACATTGGCTATCCCCTTAACCGCATTGGTATCAAAAAGCCGGCTTCTCTCATTGCCGAGGGGCAAGACGACCCGGTGGCCCACATTTTTGATGGTGAGCCCCAGTATCTCTATGTCCAGGAGGCGGATTTGGTCTCCTACACCGAGCAGCACATGATGTCCCAGGGGATGTTCCGGGCCCTTTCCCTCATCATTCAAATTAACTACTCCCTCCTAGCCCGCACCCCAAGCTGCATTCTCATCGACGATGTGGGCGAAGGCTTGGATCACGAGCGCTCTTCTTCTTTGATTAAACTTCTCATTGCCAAGGTTGAAGCGAGCCCGGTGCAACTGATTATGACCACCAACGACCGGTTCGTCATGAATGGCGTGCCCCTGCACTATTGGCTGGCGATTGAACGGCAAGCCGGGGTAGCCAAGCTGCACAATCGCTACAACTCCCAAGCGGCATTTGAGGAATTCCAGTTTACGGGGCTCAATAACTTTGACTTCTTCGCTCGGGGCTATTACCTCGATGAACCTGAAGAAGAAGAGGATTTAGTTTCTGCTACGGTTTGAGGGACTCCTTAAGGGCTCCTAGGGAGACTGCGATTGGCTGGGGGCGGCTCTGGGGTGCGTGTGCCCATCCAATAGCCCCCAATGCCCGCAAGCAGGAGGCCAAGGGCGATTGCCCCGATCAGAAGGGGGTTGAGGCGGTGCGGCGGCGTCAACTCTTGCAAAATTTCGCTGCACGTGAGGGGGCGATCGCAGGGTTTTTGGGCAGATAGGTGGTCGAGCACTGCGGCAAAGGAAGGGGAAATCTGGGGCGCATGGGCCCGCCAGACAACGCGATTTTGCTCCCGGTCAAACAAATCTAAGGGATAGCGGGCAGTCACCAGATGGATAAAGGTCATCCCCAGGGCATAAAAGTCCGACTGCGGAATGGCAAAGCCCCGTTCCTGTTCTGGGGGGGTGTAACCAGCAGAGGAAATACAGGTGACACCCTGAATGCTGCCAATTTTAGCTAGGTAAGTGTGGGTCGCTTCCCGGACGGTGCCAAAATCAATCAGAGCGAGGGTGTTATCGCTGCGCCGCATGATGTTGGCGGGTTTGATGTCCCGATGGAAAAATTTGTGGTCGTGCAGTACGGCAAGGGCTTCCACAACTTGGCGCAACCAATGGCGGGCATCGGCTTCACCTAGGGGGCGATCGCCGCGGTCGCGGAGCCATTGTTCTAGGTTTTGCCCCTCAATTTTTTCCATGATGATGCCGTGCAAAAAGGTGCGATCGCGCAGTTCGTGGTGGAAGTAGATCTCAACTTTGGGGATGCCCGGATGATTGAGTTGGCTCAGAACATACATTTCCTGCTGGAAAAGTTCGACCACCTTGGTATCGTTGTTGAAATCCGGACGGAGCACCTTCAGGATTTTAGGCGGGGAATCGGGTAAGGCCACCACTTCATAAATGCGACCAAAGCCACTGTCATCGCTCAGGAGTTTCTGGGCGACATAGGCGTTTTCTAGCACGAGGGCGGTGCCACAACGGACACAAAAGTTGGCCGTAGCATTGTCAGGATGACACGGTTCTGGACAGTGGGGGTTGATGCACATCCGCATACTCATTGGGCTCACCACTTCAGACGGATTCAGCATAGCATTGATTGCTCCGCACCCATCAAGGTGCCCATGGAATCAGCGGGCCATCTTCGGAAGGCTATGCGTTGAGCAAAGGTTCTCTCCGTTACTGGAATGCGATTCGTTCCTATGGATGCTGGGTTTTGTCTCGCCCCCTTCAGTTTGGAAACTCTAGATGGGGTACTAAAAATATTCTTTTGCCAGAGAGTTTCTCTTATTTGGTAAATGCTGCCTATTCCATCTTGAGAAGAGAGAGTAGAAATCTTCCTGACAAAGGGAATTCCCTTCCCTAATTGTCGATGCTGCCGCAGAAATCGGTGTCGCAATGGAACTAGTTAATTGATTTCGGAAGCTTTAACGTTCATGCACCACAGTTCAGATCTTCGCGCGAGAAAAGAGAAAAACAAGCACCCCTTCCAAAACCGCGCCGACAGACGGTACCTGCACGAGCGGATGTCGCGGATGTCGGGAGGTGTTCTGGATATTTTTGCGGCGTGGAGTAGTTTAGTTCGTCGAGATATCGCTACTGATCGAACCCCGTATCGCCCTACCAGTTTGCCGCTGCCCAAACTTTATCCAAGACGCTTTGCTGCCCTCGTAATCGGGTCCCGGGCTACCGCATTCTTGCCAGATCAGCTTTTGGATGCAAAATCCTAGCGTGCGATCGCTATGCTGTACCCACAGGTGGTCAATTTGTTTTAGGTCTTCGCCCGGAAACTGGAGGATTTTATATGCGCTCAGGTAGCTAGAGGTGTTCATTACCTTCAGCATGGGGGCTCGGGTTAAGTCGTTTGCTTCTTTCCACTGGTGGTTGCGCAGGACATGTGCGAGTTCGCGGTAGTCGATACCAGTCGTTTGCAAAATTAGAGAGCTAATCGCTTCAGGGTAGCCGGAAGTATGGGTCATAACTACTCATGCCAGCAGTTTTTGAGTTCTACACCAAAGGATGTGCGAACGTCAACGTGGCGATGGGGCTTGCATGGGGAGATTTCTCTAGGTTCCAAGCTTTTTTCTCGGGCGATCGCCCTTTTAGCTCAAAGGTTCAAGGTCTAAGGTCGAAAGTTCGCGATTTAGGCTGGGGTTTGCCCATCGTACTAGAAAAAAGCCATTCGCAATCCCGCTGCATCGAACTCTGGGGGATTGGGTAGGGGAGGGAAGGGTTCTAAGTGAGCGAAGTAGGCCAGGGCGATCGCATCCCAAATATCATCATTGGCGAGGAGGCGGAGGGGATAGGCAGCGCGAATCTGATTAGCGAAGGTCTGGGCATGATTTCCCAGCACCTGTTGGAGCAGTTGCGATCGCAGGTTTTGACCGGCGGGCGTTTTTTTCTTAAAGGGCAACACCCCGCCATGGAGGCGCTGGAACAGCAACTCGGGATGGCTTTCGTAGGCTTTGGCCGCTGCCGTTGGGTGGTGGCGCAAAAAAGAATCCACCTCTCGAATGCGCTCCATGATGAACCAAGTTTGTTTCGATAGCTTCTTCCCGCAAATGTCAGCGTTGAGGGTACAGGCTTCGGGATAGGTGGTAGCGGCTAGGGCTTGGCGCACGGGGGGGGTAAATACGCAACTGCCATAACCGCGCCCCAGGGTTTGGCGGAGGAGGCGATCGCAAGTGCGCCCCTCGGTTCCGGACGATAACCCCACGGGCAGGTCGATGAAGAGGCGATCGCCAGTCTCCCAGAGCTGCCAAAAAGCGCCATCACCGAGGGCAAAGTAGCGGTAGGTTGGGGAGTCACCGGACACAGAAACTGCCAACCAGCCACCGCGGCAGCCGTCGATGCCCCAGGTGAGCACTAGGCACCCATACCGGAATAGTGGCGCAATCCGCGCCGCCACAACCAGCGATTGAGCACCCAAAAAAAGATCAACCATCCCCCCAGCACAACCACGCCCCGTCCCAGGGGAGCCGTGCCCGTGCTCAGAAGAATTGCTGGGGTGTACACCATGTGGGGAAAGGGCGTCAGTTCCATAAAGAAGCGCCACTCAGGGGGAACGATATCGAGGGGCACAATCATTCCCGATAGGTAAAGATAGGCCGTGAAGCTCAATTCCTCGATGGCACTGGCCCGCTCTGTCCAAAAAGCCAGCATGGCCACGGTATATTGCATCAAAAACCGCACGGTGACGGCCAGCAGTAGCCAGGGGAGCGCCACCAGCAGCACCGGCCCAGAGGGCACCCACCACGCCTCGGGATAAAGCACAAAGAAGACCGCCACCAATCCCGCCACCAGGGGCAGACGAGCCAACCGTTCCGCCATGTGCCCTGCCACGTGTCGCCACGCTGGGTCAAGGGGCTGTACCAACCTTTGGGAGAGGGTTCCGGTGACCACTTCGCGCTCGAAGTCCCACACCACCCACACCACATTGAACTGCCGCACCACAAAGACCGCCACAAAGTAGCGGGCCACCTCTAGGGAAGTAATGGCCAGGGTGCCAGTTGCCGCTGCTTGGCTCCATAGCCCCATCATGATAAAGGGCAATACCTGGGAAACAGCCCACAAAAATAGCTCGGCGCGGTATTCGAGCATGTAGGCATAGTAGGCGGAGAGGAGGGCACGGGCGATCGCAATCATGGCATGGGGTTGTCGCAGACAATATCCTTGGTGGGCACCGACTCGATCCGCTGGCTGCGCAGGTTCAACCGCCAGGCCCGCCGCACTTGGGTGATCTCATCCCGGGTTTCCTGCCCCCGGAACTGGGCGATCGCCTGGTAGGTACCACCCCCATCCCGCCGATGGCGCGTTAGGGGACAGACCTGCTCGCCGGGGCGCAACTTGGGCACCACCACCACATCCAAGGTGCCATTGATGGGCTCCTGCCCGCGATATCCTTGGTTGCGCTCCAATACCAACACCCCGCCAAAGGGTGTGGCGGCGCTTTCGTAGTCGAGATAGGAGATGCTGAAGGCACAAATACTATCGCCTACCGTGAGGCAGCTACCGTTTCTGTACCAACTGGGCACCGTCTCCCCGGTTACGCGATTGGTTCTCCAGATGAGGTACTGGCGCAGGGCAAAGCTGCGGTAGGCTCCCTCGGCGTTGTTGCGGCGCTCAAATTCCTGACGGGCGATCGCCAGGTCGGCCAGGGCCTGGGAAAAGTTATTTCTTTGGGTGTGTTGCAACGCCCGCTGGTAAAAAACTTCAGGGTTCTTTGGGGGCTTTTGGGGTGGGAGAGATTGGGTAAGCAGTAGGGGCATAGTAAAAATTTTCCTGTTTTGCTGGCGCTGGAACTCGAATCTAGATGCAGCTTTAGATACAGCGTAGGCGGCAAGGTGCCATCATGGGCGGCGGGGACGGTGGCGATAGCGATCTGCCTTATCCCGTTCGTAGGAAATCAGGCGACCGTAGAACTCATGCTTGCCCAAGTTCATGGATAGGAACACGTGGCGGCGGGCATTGCCAAACCCCTTGCGGGTGAAAAAGTTGATCGCTGGCGTGTTTTCGGGATCCGTATCCACCAGCATAAACCGCACCCCATCCTCGACCATCCGTTCGATCAGCTTGTCTACCAGGCGATCGCCCACACCCCGCCGCTGAAACTGGGGACTAATGCCCAGCCACGTAATGTAGCCATAGGTCCAGGAAACTTTATTGATGATAGTGCCGAGGATAAACCCCGCCAACCGATCATCCACCTCCGCCACCATGCAGTACTCCGAGTCGGTGTTGTACATGCCAATGACTTCCCATTCATCCCAGGTGCGGTAGAGGTAGGGGTACAGCTCGCTGGTAAACAACTCTTCGCCCAGGTGAAATACTGCCGCGATATCGTCTATGCCCATGTCGCGGATCACGAGATTGAAATTGCCGTGTTCGGAACTAGACACCATGTTTTTAAAGCATTTTTCCGGATGACCTTAGCCCCAATCTACCCTATTATGGGGAGCAAATTTAACCCCCGGACTCTATGATGCCCCGGCCCTCCCTGCTTTCCTTAGTTTTGACCCTTGGGTGTTGGGTCGGCGTGGGCTTTGCCCTGCTGCCCGCCGGCAGGGTGCTGGCCCAGGAGCCGGAGGTGCTGATTCCCGTCAAACGAATTCAGATTCTTGGCAGCACCATCCTAACGGAGCAAGAACTCAATGCCCTCACCGCACCCCTGCTCAACCGTTCGGTGCGCCTAGCCGAACTCCAAGCCCTCGCCGATCGCATCACCGACATCTACCAACAGCGCAATTACATCACCTCCCGGGCGGTGATTCCTCCCAACCAAACCGTTCAGGACGGCACGGTGGTGATTCAGGTGTTGGAGGGAACCCTAGAGCGGATCGAGGTCTCCCGTTTGGGCGATGATGACGGGCGGATTTCCCCGGACTACCTGCGCGATCGCGCCTTGATTGGCACAGGTACACCCCTGAATTTTGCTGCCCTGGAGGCGGAACTGCAACTGCTGCGGGCCAACCCCCTCTTTTCTGACCTGCGGGCCAGCTTGGCGAGCGGCAGCACCCCCACCCAAAGTGTTTTGCGGTTGCGCTACGCCGAAGCGCCCTCCCTTTCCTTTCGTCCCTTTACCGATAACTATGGCACCCCCTCATCGGGCATTTACCGGGCGGGAATGACGGTGCAGGAAGGGAATCTTACGGGTCTGGGGGATCTGCTATCGGTGAATTACACCCGGGCGGGCAGCGGCGATAGTTATGGGCTGTCCTATCAAGTGCCCCTCAGTCCCCGGGGCAACACCCTGGGGTTGAATGTGGCGATCGGGCGCAATCCCATCACCGAGGCC
The DNA here is from genome assembly GCA_002291895.1 of Cyanobacteria bacterium UBA999. Classification (GTDB taxonomy): domain Bacteria; phylum Cyanobacteriota; class Cyanobacteriia; order Pseudanabaenales; family Pseudanabaenaceae; genus UBA999. The sequence goes on along the minus strand of DBAX01000137.1, from coordinate 1,164 downwards.
CCCTTCGATGTGTTTAATATTGTCACCGAGTCCCAGGTCTACGAACTGACCTATCGCCAGCCCATCGTGCGCCGTCCCCTCGAAGAGTTGACCCTGGGTGTGAGCTTGGCGGTAGAAAATAGTGCCAGTTCCCTGGATGGTGTGCCCTTTAACTTCCAGACCCAAGCCTTTGACGATGGGCAGAATCAAGCGCGGGTGGTGCGCTTCAGCCAGGATTACATTACGCGGGATCCGGGCGGTGTTTGGGCTTTTCGTTCTACTTTTAGTCTCGGGCTGAATATTTTTGGTGCCACCCTGCGGGAGACGGGGGCGGCGGATGGGCGCTTTTTCTATTGGACGGCGCAAGCGCTGCGGGTGCAACGCCTTGGGGACGATCCCAATGTCCAGGCTGTGTTTCGGCTTAATACCCAGGTGACGGGCGATCGCCTGTTGCCCCTCAATCGGTTCAGTCTCGGCGGCCCCCAATCGGTGCGGGGCTATCGCCAAAATCAACTTTCGGGCGACAGTGGCATCCAGGGCTCGGCGGAGGTGCAATTTCCCGTTGTGCGGGACTCCGATGGCATTCCCGTTGTCCGGTTGCTGCCCTTCGTGGAGGGGGGCACGGTGTGGAATACGGCCGGGGGCAATCCCAATCCCCAAACCCTCTTTGGCGTGGGTGTGGGGGCCGCCTACCAACCAATTCCCAACCTGACATTTCGCCTCGACTATGGCATTCCCCTAGTAAATGTCAACAACCCTGGCACCAACCTCCAGGATTCGGGATTGTATTTCTCGATCAACGGTAGCTTTTAGCGGTCGCGATGCGCTCGATTACCCATCGCCTGATTGGGGTTTGCATCGGTGCGGCGATCGCCATTTACAGCCTTTCCTTTTGGCACATGCACCAGGAGGCCCAGCGGGGCACTATGGCCTGGATGCTGGAGGTGGCAACAGAGCGGGTGCAGCGGGATGGAGAGCTTACCCTAGAACAACTGCCGGTTGTGGATCGCTTTTTTGGCGTTTCCCTTGGGGTACCCCTGCTCCTGCGATCGCCCCAGGAACCCCCTCCCGGAATTGCTGCCCAGATGCTGGCCGCCAATCCGCAACCGCCCCTGGTAGATCGCAATGCCTGGGGGATCTTGGTGTCTTTGCCCCTAGTTTCTGGGGGTGGGCAGATCGGAAGAG
>DBAX01000025.1 GCA_002291895.1 Cyanobacteria bacterium UBA999 | reverse complement strand
GCCACTCCGCCACGCGATCGCTCTTTGAACGGCGGGATGTGATTGTTGTCGCCTCCGTCAGTTGCATCTATGGCTTGGGCATTCCCGAAGAATACCTCCGGGCCGCCATCTCCCTGCGCGTGGGCGACGAGCGGGATCAGCGCCAAGTGCTTAAAGATCTCACCATGGTCCAATACGAACGCAACGATGTGGAAATGGGACGGGGCAAGTTTCGCGTCAAGGGCGACATCCTCGAAATTGGCCCCGCCTACGAAGACCGCATCATTCGGGTCGAGTTTTTTGGCGACGAAATTGATGCCATCCGCTACATCGATCCCGTCACGGGCGAGATTCTCCAGAGCCTCGAAGCCCTCAATGTCTACCCCGCCCGCCACTTTGTCACCCCCCTCGAACGGCTGCAACTGGCCTGTGATGCCATCCAGCAGGAACTCGATGCCCGCCTCGACGAACTGACCCAAGCCAACCAGCTCCTCGAAGCCCAGCGCCTGGAGCAGCGCACCCGCTACGACCTAGAACTACTCCGGGAAATCGGCTTTTGCAATGGGGTAGAAAACTACTCCCGCCATCTGGCCGGTCGGGAGTCCGGGGAGCCCCCCGCCTGCTTGGTCGATTACTTTCCCCTTCAGGATTGGCTCCTGGTCGTCGATGAATCCCACGTCACCATCCCCCAAATTCGGGGCATGTACAACGGCGATCGCGCCCGCAAGATGACCCTAATCGAGCACGGCTTCCGCCTGCCCAGTGCCGCCGACAATCGCCCCCTCAAATCCGAAGAATTCTGGGACAAAGTCTTCCAGTGCGTTTTTGTTTCCGCCACCCCCGGAGACTGGGAGCTGGAAATTTCCCAGCAGATAGTCGAGCAGATCATCCGTCCCACCGGCGTGCTCGATCCGGAAATCTTTGTCCGCCCCACCGAGGGTCAGGTCGATGACCTTTACGGCGAAATCAAGCTGCGCATTCAGCGGCAGGAGCGGGTTCTGATCACCACCCTTACCAAACGGATGGCCGAGGATCTGACCAACTATTTCCAGGAACGGCACATTGCGGTGCGCTATCTCCACTCCGACATTAAATCCATCGAGCGCATTGAAATCCTCCAGGCCCTGCGCCAGGGGGAATTTGACGTGCTCATTGGGGTTAACCTACTGCGGGAAGGGCTCGATCTGCCCGAGGTTTCCCTAGTTGCTATCCTCGATGCCGACAAGGAAGGGTTTCTCCGGGCCGAGCGATCGCTGATTCAAACCATCGGGCGGGCGGCCCGCAACGTCAACGGCCAGGTGATAATGTACGCTGATCGCATGACCGACAGCATGGCCAAAGCCATCAGCGAAACCGAACGTCGCCGCGCCTTGCAAATCGAATATAACCGCGTCCACAACATCACGCCCAAGCCCATTATCAAGAAAGTCAATAACGCCATCCTCGACTTTCTGGCCGTTTCGCGCCGCCTGAACGAGCAACAGTTGGAGTACCTTTCTAGCCAGCCGGAAAACCTCAGCTTAGAGCAGTTACCCGACCTGATCGATCAGCTAGAACTGCAGATGAAAGAAGCGGCTAAAAACCAGGAATTTGAAAAAGCTGCCCACTACCGCGATCGCCTGAAGCAGTTGCGCAACCAGCTCCTCGGCAAATCCTAAAACGTTTGGTCTCAGGTTGGTGTACCCCTAGCCTTGGGGAGCAATGCAGGCGTTGAGATCCTCAACAATTTGCGCAGCATCTAAGTGCCGTCCAATGAAGACCAACTGATTGTGCAGTGGCTTTTGGCGATCATCGGTTTTTAGCTCGTAGCGCTTACCGCTGAGTTGAAAAATGTAGCGATTGGGGACTTCTACGAAATTCAAAACCCCCTTGGCTCGAAATACCTCGTTGGGTAATTCACGATCCAAGAAATTTTGAAAGTAATCCAACACAAAGGGGCGATCGCACTCAAAAGAAACTGCTACGAACCCGTCGTTATCTAAATGCCCATGGCTGTGATCGTGGTGGCTATGGCCATGGTCGTGTCCATGATCGTGGTGGTGGTGATGGGCGTGATCGTGATGCCCATGGCTGGGTTCGGCAGAACCTTGGGCAGCCAGCAATGGCGTCGGATCGGCTTGGACATCAAAGATTAGGGGCAAAGGCACCACGCCATGCTGCGATCGCAAAATGCGGGCCTTGGTCTTCTGCTGCGTGATGTATTCTTCGAGCTGCGCCACCTTTTCTGGGGCGGCCAAATCGGTTTTATTGAGAATAATAATATCGCCATACATCATTTGACTGTAGGCCGCCTCACTTTGGAAGTGCTCTTCCGTAAAGGACTCCGCATCAATGACCGTCAGAATGGCATCTAGGCGGGTCAAATGCTTCAGCTCCGTGCCCAAAAATGTCAGAGCAATTGGCAAGGGATCGGCTACCCCAGTGGTTTCAATAATCATGCAATCAATGCGATCACCCCGCTCCAAAACGTTATAGACCGCTTCCACGAGGCCATCGTTAATCGTGCAGCAAATGCAGCCATTGCTCAGCTCCATCATGGTTTCATCCACAGAAACAAGCAATTGGCTGTCAATGTTAATATCCCCAAATTCATTAACCAGAATCGCTGCTTTAAGATCCTGCTGATTCTGTAGGATATGGTTAAGCAAGGTCGTCTTACCACTTCCTAAAAAGCCGGTGATGATTGTTACGGGCATTCCCCGCTTGGGTACATCAACTGTGGGTATGGACATCAGCTCAGTCATAGAATCACTCCATAGGAAGATAGCTAAAAATCACCGCGTTTTCCGGATAGAGACGCTAAACACTCGGACTAATGGGCACCCGCTTGCCCAAGTGGTACTTGCTTCCCGCACTCAGGATGTGCACCCGCAAGTTATGAATGGTGAGGGGGGCATCCTGACTCACCCAAACTTGATTGCTGTAGGAAACCTCGCCGGGGTCAACAATTGTCACTGTTCCCCGCCCCATCACCTTGAGGATTTGATCCGACTCAAAAATTGCCACCGTATCTTCATCGATACCAACGCCCAACTTTTCCGGATGGGCCGCGATCGCCGTTAACAACCGAGCCATACGGTTGCGGTTATGAAAATGCTGATCTACCAAAATTTCGGGTAAAAAACTTAAGCCCGTGCCCATGGTCACGAGTTGCTTTTGGGGAGATTCTCCACTTCCCCCGCCGGAGATCATCGCAGTCCCCATAACAGCAGCCCCGGCGCTGGTTCCGGCTAAAACAAGTGCTTCTTCCGCGATCAGTTGCCGCATCACATGGGCTAAACAGGTATCGGCGATCAGGCTAGTCAACCGCAGTTGGTCGCCCCCGGTCATGAATACCCCAGTGAAATCCCGCACCAATTTTTCGGCTTCTTCTAAGCTGTGGCGCGGTCGCTCTCGAATATCCCACACCTGCACCGTGGATGCGCGCAGATCGGTAAAAATATCGCTGTAAATTCTGCCGATGATATCTGGTTCGCGGGAAGCACAGGGAATAATCGCTATCCTGGCTTGGGAGCCCCCAGCATGCTCTACAAATGCCTTGAGAATCTTGCGATCCTGTACTTTGTCTTCGCCACCACCAATTACCATCACAGCAGACTTGAATGATTGAGTCATTCCCCTACCTACGTTACTCGTGCCATGCGCTGCCTAATTTCTAGGCAATACATTTAACCACGGCAATCCGCGAATGACAATCAACAGGACAGAACCCATAACCGCCCTAGTCGTCCGACCAGTTCTCCTGACCTAGGAGATCGCTGATCTGATCCCGCAACAGAAATTGGTGCATCTCCAACTCGTGCTCAACAATACCCCAGTCGCGATCGCCATAAAAACG
>DBAX01000019.1 GCA_002291895.1 Cyanobacteria bacterium UBA999 | reverse complement strand
CATAGAGTTGCCGCTCGCGTTTATCACTACATGACAGAAGAATTTGGTAACGCTAGCAGCACCGATCATGCCTGGGGCCATCGCGCTGAAACTGCCGTCAAGCAAGCGTCCAAGCAAGTTGCCGACCTCATCGGTGCTTCACCACGGGAAATCGTGTGGACATCCGGGGCGACCGAGAGCCTCAATCTCGCCATTCAAGGAAGCTTGCTTTCTTCCCTCGCCCGCTCTGGGAGAGGGGTTGGGGGTGAGGGCAAACCTCGTATTGGCCTAATGCCCCTGGAACACAAAGCCGTCCTCGATACCTGCCAAGCTCTTGAGAAGCGAGATTTGGCTGAATTGGTGTATCTCCGAGTAGATGCTAGAGGCAGGCTTGACCTGGAACATTTAGAACAAGTCTGCGCCGAGGGGCTGTCCTTACTCTGTGTCATGGCAGCAAATAACGAAATTGGCAACGTTTACCCCATTCAGGAAATTGGGCAGATTGCTCAACATAACAGCATCCCTTTTCTATGTGATGGCTCTCAGGCAGTCGGCAAGATACCCATTCAATTTGGAGAGTGGGGCATCACCTGTCTGGCAATCTCTGCCCACAAACTCTATGGCCCCAAGGGAGTTGGGGCGCTAGCTGTTCGTAAAGGCTATCACTTAGAGCCGCTGATATTTGGTGGTGGTCAGCAACGAGGTATCAGACCGGGTACGCTGAATGTCCCTGGCATTGCTGGGCTAGGAGAAGCGTGCCGGTTGCTTCAGATGGAAATGGCAGAGGATGAAGCCAAAATTTCCCAACTGCGCGATCGCCTCCAAGCCCTTCTGCAGGCAGCTATTCCCGATCTAGCGATCAATGGCGACCCAGAACATCGCCTTGCGGGAAGTTTGCACCTGTCTATCCCAGGGATTCCCAACACAGCCATGGTGTCCAGGGTGCGCGATCGCCTCGCCCTTTCGACCGGGGCAGCCTGTGCGTCAGGGGTTGAGATGCCTTCCCATGTGTTAAGGGCGATCGCGTTACCGAAACCCTTGCAGGACGGTGCCCTGCGCCTCAGCCTTGGCAAGTTCACCACGGCTGCCGATGTGGAGTCCGCCGCCGCCATCTTGGTTAGCGCAGCAGGTGCGATTCGCCAGATCCTTCTTCCTTGAAGGTTCTTGAGCCTAGAAGAGACCTACAGTACCGAAACGTTGGCATCGAGTACCCCCAAGTCCCGACTGAGGGCAGCCTGCACCTGGCAAAAGGACTCAATGCGATCGCTAAATTCCTGGAGGTGCTCCTCCGTCCACAGCCGGCCGTTGTTTTGGGGCGTGTCATAGCTGTTGGCAAACACGTGCATCGCCGGTTCGCCGGGATCGGGCAGAACCAAAACCCAATCTTGCTCCGAATAGAAAAGCTTGATGCCGTCGATCAGTTCCAAATGGTGCGATCGCAGGGTCTCAACCAAATGGCGCATCAGCGTTCCCTTAACCGCCCAGGGGCAGTGCACCGTGCGGTGGTTGAAATGGAACCGGGGCAAATGGAGCCGCAAATGGGAGAGGGAGACCTTTTGCAAAGTGCTCCACTCCATAATTTTGGCAATGCTGAACATGGCATCGAAGCCGGGATGCAGGGGCGGAAAGATGAACCCCATCTCCGCCGAGCCACCGAGCACCACCCCTTCATTATTGCGGCAGGCCAGCATTAGGGCCGTGGGGTTGGCCCGGGTGCGAATCACCTGCCCGCCGTGGCGATGGGCAATCAGTTCCACCACACCCGAAGCCGAGACCGGCACCACCACCGCGCCGCCACCGTGGGCCCGCAGGGCCATATCCACCATCATGGCCGTGAGTTGTTGGTCGCGAATCGGCACGCCGAGGTCGTCGATGAGGATAAACTTTTCGCCGTTGGCAAACACCTGCACGCCGAAATTGGCCTTGATGGCTTTGACCACATCGCTAAGGGGACCGAGCATTTGCTCCCGCTCCGTAGTTGCTGGGGCCAACTCGCTGAGGCTGGCATTGAGCACCATTACATCGGTGCCAAAGCGGCCCAGGATGCGAGGCAGCACTGCCCCCGAGACCGCATAGACGTAGTCGATGACAACCTTTTTGGCTTCACTATGGCGAATGGCATCGACGTTGAGGTTTTGGGCAAAGCCGCTGTTGTAGTAGTCCAAGATGCGGCTGGGATAGTTGATTTCGCCGATTTCTTCAATCCGGGCGCGGCGAAAGTCCTCCTTGAAAAAGGCCCCTTCGATTTTTTTCTCCCAGGACTTGTCGATGTTGATGCCCCGGGCGTCAAAAAACTCGATTAGCACGTGGTCGCTGCGATCGGGATGGATGCGCACGTGGACACCGCCGATCACCTCCAGGGTGGGGGCAATGTAGCGGGCAATGGGAATGGCGGTGGCTTCAAGGTTTTCCACTTGGATGCCCACGGACATGAGCCCGGAAATGAGCGATCGCGTCACCATGCGGCAAATGGTGCGTTGATCCCGGGAAATGCTGACATGGGAGCCCGTGGGTAGGGTGGCACCGTAGGCAGCACCGAGCTTGACGGCAAATTCGGGGGTGATGTCGGCATTGGCCAGTCCCGACACGCCCCGCTGACCAAAGAGATGGCGGGCGGCGGTATTCCCCCAGATAAGATTGCTGGTGAGGGTAGCCCCGGATTCTACCCGCTTGCCGGGCCAGATGCGCACGTTGGGAAATACGCGGGCTTCGTCCCCAACGATGGAACCAGTGCCGACTACGGATCCTTCCATGATGTGGGTGCGGCGGGCTATGCGGGCATTGCGGGCTAGGGTGCAGGCCCACAGATGGCTCTCTTCGCCAACCCAAACGCCATTGCCGAGGATGGGGCGCTGCAGGTCGCAATCGGCAGCGATGGAAACGTGGTCGCCGAGGATGGTGCCGGCGGAAATATGGGTGCGATCGCCGATGACGCAATTGGCCCCGATCATCACGGGCGCTTCGATTTGGGCTGAGGGCGCAATCACGGTTTGGGGCCCAACCCACACCCCAGACCGGATCTGGCGATAGGGCACTTCCAGGTGCACCCTGCCCCGCACGGCATCGTACTGCACTTGGCGGTAGGCCTCTAGGGAGCCCACGTCGCACCAGTAGCCATCGGCCACGAAGCCATACATGGGCGCGCCGAGGGACAGCAGGTGGGGAAACAGGTCGTGGGAAAAGTCCCAGGGCTGATGCTCGGGAACGTGGCGGAGTACCTCAGGCTCCAAAATGTACATGCCCGTGTTGACCGTATCGGAAAAAACTTCCCCTGTGGATGGTTTTTCGAGAAAGCGGCGGATCCGGCGGGTCTCGTCGAGGATCACCACGCCAAAGGCCATGGGGTCGGGAACGCGCTTGAGGATCAGGGTTGCCTGCGATCGCATCTGCCGGTGAAATGCTAGGGCGGCACTCAGGTCAATGTCGGTGATGCTATCGCCACTGATGACCAAAAAGGTACCGTCTAGGAGCGTGGCCACATTTTTTACCCCCCCCGCCGTCCCGAGGGGCTGATCCTCTTCCACGACGTACATCAGCCGCAGATCCAGTTCGCTGCCATCCTGGAAGTAGTCGCGAATCACATCGGGCAGAAAGTGCAGGGTTAAAATGACTTCCGTAATGTCGTGGTGGCGCAGCAACCGCAGGATGTGCTCGGCGATCGGGCGATTCAGCACAGGTACCATGGGCTTGGGCAGGTCACAGGTTAGGGGGCGAAGGCGGGTGCCCGAACCTCCCGCCATCAGGACGGCTCGCATAGGATGTCTCCTTGACCTCGGTCAGTGGCGCTTATTCCAATATCTAGATCCAGTATTCAGCACGTTTTCGGAAATCCTATGGAAAGAAACCTAAACCCTGGCGATCGCCTGATTGTGGCCCTGGATGTGCCCTCGGCGGCCGCGGCCCTAGACCTGTGCGATCACCTGCCCGCGACCTTCTATAAGGTGGGGCTTGAACTGTACTTGGCGGCGGGGCCATCCCTCATCGCCGCCCTGAAACAGCGGCAGAAGCGGGTATTTCTTGACCTCAAGCTCCACGATATTCCCAACACGGTGGCCGCCGCCTGCCGGGTGCTGGGCACCTATGGCGTAGATCTGGTGACGGTGCATGGCTTGGGCGGCGCCGCGATGCTGACTGCCGCCCAGGGGGCGATCGCCGCGGGTTCCACCCGGCTGCTTGTGGTAACGGTACTCACGAGCACCACCCCGGAAACCCTAGCGTCGGAACTGCACATTTCCACGCCCACGACCGACTATGTGGCGCACTTGGCCCAAATGGGGCGCACCTGCGGTCTGGCGGGGGCGATTTGCTCCCCCCACGAAGTGGCAGCCCTAAGGCAGCGCTTGGGGGCAGATTTTCTGCTGGTGACCCCCGGCATTCGTCCGGTGGGTTCAGCGCCCGGCGACCAGCACCGCACCATGACTCCGGCGGCGGCGATCGCCCAGGGAGCCGACTACTTGGTGGTGGGGCGGCCGATTACCGCCGCGGCCGATCCCCTCGCGGCATGGGAGCAGATTATTGCCTCCCTCGAAGGTTAAGATATAGGCAAATTTTTGGGAGATTATTGATTCTATGAACGTCATGCTGCAAACCAAAATCGAGCAACAAATCAAGAGCAACCGGGTGATGATTTACATGAAGGGCAACCCCCAAATGCCCCAGTGCGGCTTTTCGGCGGCGGTGGTGCAGGTGTTTAATGCCCTGGGACACCCCTATGCCACCGAAGATGTGCTCCAGGACGGGGAACTGCGCCAGGGCATCAAGGAATTTTCCAACTGGCCCACGATTCCCCAGGTCTACGTCGATGGCGAATTCATCGGCGGCTGCGACATTGTGATGGAGATGCACCAAAAGGGTGAGCTGGCCGCCCTGTTGACGGAACCCCCCGCCAGCTAGGGCTATGCACATTGCCACCTGGAACGTGAACTCCATCCGCGCCCGCCTCGACCACCTGCTGGCGTGGCTGGGGCAGCACCCGGAGCTGGATGTGGTCTGCCTCCAAGAAACAAAGGTTACGGATCCCGAATTTCCCGTGGTGGCGATCGCCGATTTGGGTTGGCACTGCGCTTTTTACGGGCAGAAAACCTACAACGGGGTGGCAATTTTGAGCCGTCGGCCCCTAGAAGCGATTTCTCCGGGCTTCCGTAGTGTGCTAGGAGCTATGCCAGGTACCGAGGTGGATGCCTGGGACGAGCAAAAGCGGCTGTTGGGGGCCACCATCGACGGCTACCGCATTCTGAACCTGTACGTGCCCAACGGCAGTGCCGTCGGCAGCGAGAAGTATGCCTACAAGCTGGCATGGCTGGATCTGCTCCATAAATACCTCCAGCAGCTAGACATCCAGTCCCAACCCTGGGTGGTGGTGGGCGATTTCAATGTGGCCTTTACCGATCTCGATCTCCACGATCCGCGCGATCGCGAGCAAAAAATTATGGCCACCGATGCCGAGCGCCAGGCCTGGCAGCGGGTTCTGGACTTGGGCTTTCTCGATAGCTTTCGGCTTTTTACCCCCGAGGGCGGGCACTACACCTGGTGGGACTACCGGGGTGGGGCGCTGCGTCGCAACCACGGCTGGCGCATTGATTATATCCTGATCAGTCAGGGGCTAAGGGAACGGGCGATCGCCTGTACCATCGACCCCCTGCCCCGCCGCTGGGCTGGGCCCAGCGATCACACACCCGTGATCCTGCACCTCAAGAACGGCGAGCAGGAAGCGGCACCCTAGGGACGCACCACAACGGGGGTACCGACGCTGGCCCAGTTGAAGATGGTTTTGGCGTGGTCGGTAGCCACGTTGATGCAGCCATGGCTCATGGGGGTACCAAAGTTGCTATGCCAATAGGTGCCGTGGATGCCGTAGTTGCCGCTGTAGTAGAGGACATGGGGCACATCGGGCACGTCGTAGTTGGCTCCCTGCATCCGGGCTACCCGGTGCTTGCTCTGCACGGCAAAGACGCCCGTAGGGGTCTCCATGCCGGCCCGACCGGAGGAAATAATCACGGCCAAAACGCGGCGATCGCCCTCCCAGGCAAAAAGGCGCTGGCTGCGCAGGCGGATTTCAATCCATCTTTGCCCCGAGCGTTCCAGTTCCTCTATGCGGCTGGCGATGGAAGTACGGGGTTGGGCGAGGATCGTGGGCATTGGGGAAAAAATAAGGCAGGCACAGGCCATGCCCATACTGGCGGTGATTACGCGGTGCATCGGGGCTCCTTCAGGATGAGGGTTGGCGGCAGGGGACACGGGCTAACGAGCGACGTTGATCAATCCGGCGGCGAACTGCTCGGGGCCATAGCGGGCAACGGTATCGCGGGCGCGCTGCACAAGGTTTTGGCGCTCGGCATCTGGCATACGGTAGATCTCTAGTATAGCCTGGGCGATCGCCCCCGGATCGTCGGGAGGAAATAGGAGGGCATTGTGGCGATCGCGCAGCATTTCCACGGCGGCACCGACGGTTTTGCTGCACAAAATGGGCACTCCGGCGGCAGCGGCTTCATTGACCACCAGCCCCCACTGCTCCACGAGGGCGGGGTGGATAAACGCCGCGGCATGGGCGTACCAGCGGGGCATGTGGTCGTAGGCGATGAAACCGGGCCAGTGGACGCGATCTTGGAGGTTGAGGGCGGCTACCTGCTGCTGTAGTGCCTGCTGTTCCTGCCCGCTGCCGCAGATCGCCAGATCCCAGGGGATTTCGGGGGCACAGCGTCCGTAGGCGGCGATCAGGCGAGCCACATTTTTGCGCGGAATCAGCCGCGTGACGCACAGCAGATAGGGGCGGGGAGATCGG
>DBAX01000058.1 GCA_002291895.1 Cyanobacteria bacterium UBA999 | reverse complement strand
CTCTTCCGATCTCGGGGTCAGTGCCCCCAGCGCCCCCAGCCCCACCACCACCGCCGTCATTTGCAGCCACAGCACCGGCCAAAAGAGCACCGCTGCCGTCCAAGGATGCGATCGCCAGCAGCGCCCCACTACCGCGAGCGCCGCACCCACCACCGCCACCGTACCCGTTAGCCACACCCACTCTGCCATTGCAGTCACAAAAAAAAGGGGAACCAGTCCCCTTAGTTGTAACAGGTTTATCCCAACCCTAGAAACCACGGCTGCGGGCTTCGGGGCTGCGACGAATTTCCTGGCGAACCCAGTCCATGGAACGACCGTTGGCGATTTGGCTGGCATAGCCATCGAGTCCACCGCGATCGGCGGTCCGACCCAAAAACTGGACGTAAATCTGATTGATTTTCTGGGCAGTTTCGTTGCTAAAAGCAATCCGACGGCGAATTTCCGTGAGGGACACCCCCGACTGTACCGCTAGGGTGTAGCTATTCAAACTGCGGCGGTCAATGTTGCGCTCCAGAATTTCCTGGTAGAAGCGATTGAGTTGCAATTCGAGTTCGCTGCTGACGGCGGTGTTGGGAAAATTGGGATTGTTGGTGGGAAAGCCCGTCCCGGTGCGATCGCCGATTTCCTGACGAATTTGCACCATGGTGGTACCCGTGGCCAACTGCTCGATGTACTGCCGCAGGCGGCCGCCGGGAATGTTCCGCCCCGTCAGTTGGGAAAACACGCTCCCCAGGCGTTGGGAAGTTTCGGTGCTGTAGGCAATGCGCCGGCGAATCTCTTCTAAGTCCACCCCGGAGCGGTACTGCTGCAAAAAGCTGCGCAGACCGGCAGTGTCGGCATCCCGTTCCAAAATGTCCCGATAGAACTGGTTGATCTGCTGTTGCGGGCTATCAAATCCGGGATTTCCCGTAGTTCCGCGCACCAACTCGCCACATACCACCTGTCCCGATCGCGTGCGCACGCAAACATCCTGGGCCAGGGCCGTTGCCGAAACACCCAGGGTGGCCATCAGGGCGATCGCCGGAACGATCCACGGCGACAGGGGCTTTTGCGACTGGATTTGAGACATCATTTGCGCCATAAAAAACCTCCAAAGTATCGTCTTTGCTAAAATAGAGCGGATTTAAATTCCGCCGCCCTTCTCTATCCAAGCAAAGAGTCGGCGGCACCCTTTATAGTTCCTTACCCTCCCAAATTTCCATGGCACGAGGCGGCAAACGCACAGGCGCGGGGCGACCCAAGGGCAGCGGCAAATACGGAGAACCCACCCGGGCCGTCCGTCTGCCCGTAAGTAAGATTACCCAGCTCGACGACCTCCTCGATCGCCCCCCCAAGCTGCCCCTCTACCTCCAGCCCGTGGCCGCCGGTCTGCCGACCATGGCCGAAGATGCCATCGACGGTTGGATTGACCTCCACGAATACCTCCTCCGCCATCCCCAGGACTCATTTTTGGTGCCCGTCCAGGGGGACTCCATGGTGGGCGCAGGCATCTACTCCGGCGACATCCTGATCGTAGACCGGGCGATCGCCCCCAGCTCCGGCAAAGTCGTTGTGGCCGTCATCCATGGGGAGCTGACGGTCAAAACCCTGGAACTTACTGCCCATGGTGTCCGGCTGCTACCCCAGAATCCAGACTATCCCCCCATCGCGATCGCCCCGGAGGGGGACGTAACGATTCTGGGCGTAGTGACCTACGCCATCCACCGGTTGTAGGGCACCCTGGCATCGCAGCCAGTGCCTGCCCGGGGGTGCCAAGTCTTTCTGGCATCGCTCCCCGCCATCCCCTAAAAGTTCTAGGGCGGTTAGCGATAGGTAAAACCCTGCCCGGAGTTGCCTATTCATAAGCTGGAATTATAGAACGCCCCGCTGGAAGCAGTGCCGTCCCCCGTTCGGCGATTCCCGGGGCGCGTTTCCTAGCTCCCGTCCCGCTTGGGGGCGATGCTCAGCCCGCCAGGGGCTTTGCTGCCCTTGAGAAACTCGATGGTTTTCATGGTGCGCTGCATGTCCTCCACCACGTGATCGTAGGCGGCGCGATCGCTCCCCTTGAGCCCCACCAAACCGTAGAGGCGCACCGCCCCGGCCCGCCCCTTGAGGGTTTGTTCGCCGTAGTCGATCACCTCCACTGCGTCGGCAACCAACTGATACAGCGCCTCGGTGATCACAATATCGGTACCCAGTTCCTTGGTCATGCCCTCCACCCGGCTGGCAACATTCACCGTATCGCCAATGACGGCATACTCCAGGCGTTGGGGGGAGCCAATGTTGCCCACCGTTACCTCGCCGTAGTTGATGCCGATCCCATTGGAAAAGGGAATCTTGCCCTCGGCTTGCCACTGTTGCCGCAGTTGGGCCAGCACCTGCCGCATCCCCAGGGCCGCCAAAATCGCATCCATGGCATCCTCCCTGTCGCCCCGGGAGACGGGGGAGCCAAACTCGGCCATCACCGCATCGCCGATGAACTTATCCAGGGTGCCGTTGTGGGCCAGAATCGCCGCCACCATTTCCCCCAGGTAGGTATTGAGTTGGCTCAGCAGCAGTTTGGGCGGCAGCCGGCTCGATAGGGTCGTAAAGCCGCGAATGTCAGAAAACAGCACGGCTGCCTTGATCGTACGCCCCTCCAGCAGCGCCTTAAAATCATCGGGTTGCTTGAGAATTTCCTGGACGATGGGCGCTGCCAGGTAGCGCTCCAGGGTGCGGCGCAGCAAAATTTTATCCAGTTGGCTAACCACGGTGCCAGTGATCAGCAGGGTTAGCCCACTTAAGCCCAGGGTGAAAGTGGGCAGCACCACGGGCAGAATGAGCGATTGGCTGGTGAAACTCCCATAGGCGGCGGCAAACCACAGCAGCGCCAGGGTCAAAGCCCAGAGAAATTGCCGCACCGGGCGCTTCAGCCAAAAAAGCACCAGGGCATTGCCCAGCCCCAGCACCACAATCAGCGCCGCCGTTGCATTCCGGTCGGACAGGGGTTGCCGCAGGCTGCGGTCTTCCAGCAGGGTGGCGATCGCATTGGCATGGATTTCCACCCCCGGCATGCGCCCAAAGGCACTGCTCTGAATGTCCTGGAGGGAGGCGGCGGTAGCCCCAATCAGTACGATCTTGTCCTTGAAAAATTCCCCGTTGCGCAGCAAATCGCTCCGCCAATTTTGGGGATCGACCACATAAAAGAAAGGAATCTGCTGCTGGTGCACCTGCCAAGTATCGGCGGGGCCGTAGTAAAAGATCGTATCTCCCCGGGGGGGCGCAAAGGGAATGCGGGCGGCCCTAAGCGTGGCTTCGGCAAAGGTCAGGGGCTTGTCATCCCCCAGTTCCAAGCCGACATCGGTGCCGAAGCGGTGGATATTGCCGTCGGCATCGGGGTTGAAGTTGACGAGGGCAACCGAGCTTGGCTTCAGGCGAAACACTGCTTGCGGGGTTTCCAGTTGGTTGATCACCGCACCTTCTGGGGTTGCGGAGGTGCTGTAGTTGGCAGCCAATATCAGGCGATCGCCGTAGCGATCGATCACCCGTTGCAGAGGGGCATCATCGTTGTAGGTGGGGGTGTTGTGCACGCTGTCGGTGACAAACAGGACGTCCACCGCCACCGCCCGCGCCCCGGCCTCAAAAAGTTTTTCCAGCACTTGGGCGTAGACGACCCGCCGCCAGGGAGTGTAGCGAAAGGGTTCTAAAAACGGACGGTTTACGGGGTCGTAAAATTCTCCCTGGCGCAGGGAGGAGTCGTCGATCGCCAGAATCACCACCCCGGTCGGGGGACGCACCAAACCCCGCCACAGCAGAAATTGGGTCTGCATTTCCCGTTCTAGGCGGGGCAAATCCTCGGAGAAGCGGGCACCTGCTGCCCCCAGCACCACAACGCCCCCTACGAGCACCATGCCTATCACATCCGCCCGGAGCCAGCGTTTCAACCGGGGAAAAATGCGCTGCCATGTCTGTTGCACCATGATTCCGGCAAATGAACGACTCCGCCATTCTATGATGAATGCTGGCATGTGGGCAGGCGGAACAAATCAGTCCCTTCTCCGGTCAGCCGAGACGCGCAACATGATGTATTTCCGCCTAGGAGCACTTTACAGATTTATGTACCAACGTTATGCAGTCCTTGGCACCGTGGTGATGGCAGTCATCCTTCCTGGTAAGGCGATCGCCCAGAACATCACCTCAGCCACCATCACCGACATTATTGAAGGCAATCAGGTGTTTATTCAGAGCCGCCAAGCGCGGGTCAACGAAACGGCCCGGCAGCGGGAGCAGGTGCGTACTGGCGCAGCTCGGGCAGAGTTGCGGTTTAACAATCAGGCGATCGCCCGGCTTGGGCGCAATACGGTGCTAACGGTAGGCCAGTGCGGTGCCCAGATGGAGCGGGGGAGCATGCTGGTCAATGGGGCGGTTCCTTCTTGCTCGTCCCAGGTTACGGCGGCGGTGCGCGGCACCACCTACCTATTTGAACTGGATGACGATGGCGAAGAGAGCATTAGCGTCCTTGAGGGTGAGGTGGAAGTTCGCCGTTTGGTCAGCGATGACGACGACGATGATGATAACGATGACGACCGTCGTTCCCCCCGCCGCCGGGAACGGGTGTTTCAGGTGCGGGCGGGCGATCGCCTTATTCGTTCCCGCCGGCAGCGCCGCACCTTTGTCCGTGCCATCAGCGATCGCGAATTTGACTCCGTCCTCACTGGTCCCCTGTTCCGGGGTTATCGCCGCAGTTTACCGGTGCGCAGCCTAGATCGCATTGAGCAGTTCTACCGCCGCCGCTTCCCCAACCGCCGGTTCCCCCTGCGCACGGCCGCTGCTACCCCCCTCAACCCCAACCGCGGCCACTTCACCCTAGTGGTGCAGCAGGATCGACCCCAATTGCGGGAGGTAGTGGCACGGGTATCCCTGGTGTCACGGCGCGGCAACGGCTACCTGCCCGAACGGTTTGTCGGCGACTTTTTAATGCCCCTGAATCGTCCGGTGCAGTTCATTCGCGGACTCAATCCCGAAGACCGGGTGGTGGTGCGTATCTTTGAACCCCAAGGGCGGCGACTCCTCGGCTACAGCGAGTTTGAACTCCTCGACGACCAAGCGGCTGCCTTTATCATTTTGCCGAATCGCCCCAACCTGGGTGTGGTGCGCACCGTTATCGGCTTGGATCGCGATCGCGATGCCTTCATCGACTGGGATGAGCGCCAGAACTTCTATAGCTTTTTTACCCGCCTCGACGACTTTGAAGGCGAGGACTACCTCAATGCCCGGGTGCGGTTTGTCTCACCCGATGAACTGCCGGAGCTGCGCGATGACTTCAACTCCGCAGTGGTGCCCTTCGACACCTTCGTTAATTACCCCCCTTCCTTTACCCGAGGCTCCCTAACGGTGGTCAGCCGCACCCTGCGCGTGTTTAGCACCACCCTAGAGCCGATTTTGCGCTCCGTTCCCTTCCAGGGTGTGGAGCCCATTCGGGTGCCGGTCAACCGTCTGCTCAGCGTGGATGTACCGGTTTCGATTCTGCGCTACCGGCGATAAGCCCTAAAGAGTAATGCCAAAGAGGGAACTGAGGCGATCGCGCACCCAACTCAGGGCATCCTTTTCCCCAGTTTCCTCATGTTCCGGCTGCATCACACCGAGGTCTAGGAGCATCTGCTTGCGTGCCGACAGTTTGGCAGCTATTTGCTCGGCTAGGTCATGGTATTGGGACAGCAGGACTTGCAATTGCTGCCGCTCGATCACAAATAGGGTCGTGTCCGTCAGAGTGCGCACCGTAGCCGTGCGGGGTGTGCCGGTTAGGAGGGCGATCTCGCCAAAAAACTCCCCCTCATGGAGGGAGGTGATGTAGGTGCTGGTGCGCGGGGACAGCACTTCCACCTGTCCGTGGAGGATGATATAGAATGCGTCGCTGGGTTCCCCTTCCTCGCAGATGACCTCACCGCAACTAAAGGCCTTGCGGTATCCGCTGGCAACAAGGGCCAAAAGTTCCGATTCGGAGCAGTTTTCGAAATAGGTCATGCGCCGCAAAAGATCGCGCAAACTGGGGCGGGGGCTGGTTCTGTTCGCTGGACGGAGGGGCGCAGTGGTTTGGGAATCCCCCGATGGGGAAGTGCTGGGGGGAGCCCCAAGCTTGAGGGCATCGATATTCTTGAGGTGCACCACCCGCTGGGGGTAGGGAATTTCAATGTGGCGCTGGCGGAGCTCGTACTCAATCCTAAAGTTGAGAGAGCTTTTAATGGGCTCCTGCAGTGGGGGTTGATCGATCCAAACCAGCAGTTCGTACAGGATGCCGCTGTCCTCAAAGGCCCGCATCCACACATCGGCCGCCGGATAGGATAGAACGCGGGGTTCGAGGCGGGCGGCGGCCAAAAGGGCTTCGGTCACGGCAACCGGATCGCTGTCATAGGCTACGGACACGGGAATGTGCAGCCGACAGGTTTGCCCGCCGTAGCTCCAGTTCACTGTATCGTCCTGGATAAATTTGAGATTGGGGACAATCACAAACACATCATCGGGGGTGCGCACGATAGTCGAGCGAATGGAAATGCGTTCGATGGTGCCCCGGAGCTTCCCTACCTCCACGTAGTCGCCCACCTTCAGGGTTTGTTCAAAGACAATAATCAGCCCACTGAAAAAATTACTGGCTAAATTTTGCAGCCCCAAACCGATCCCAATGCCCACCACGCTGGCAAAAACAGCTAGGGAATTAAGGTTGATGCCCGCCGATTGCAGCACCGTAATGGTGCCGATCGCAATGATCAGGTACTTGCTGACGACCTTAAAAACTTCCTGGAGACCTCGGTTGATCCCCAGGCGAGACAGCACCGCCCGCTGCAACCACGTACACAAAATCTGGGCACCAAAGATTACCAGCGCCAGCAGAAAGAGAATTGAAAAAATAGAGGCGAGCGAGATCGGATTGCCACCCAAATCAAACATGGGGGTCGTTAAAATCTGCCCCACATAGCGAAACACCTCTCCCATAATTTTTTGTTGCCCGTGTACGTGCCCCTAAATGCGCTTAAAAGTCTTCATGGAGAAATTGTTGTGCCCCTGCCCCGGTAAAGCTGGCCACGATCGCGCCATTGCCCACCAGATGGTACTTGTAGGTCACCAAGCCCTCTACGCCCACGGGCCCCCGGGGGGGCATCACTTGGGTGCTAATCCCCACTTCGGCACCGAAGCCATAGCGATAGCCGTCGGCAAAGCGGGAGGAACAGTTGGTGTAAACCCCGGCAGCATTGACATCCTGGCGAAATTGGGCAGCCGCCTGGGGATCCTGGGTCACTATGACCTCTGTGTGTTTGGAGCCGTAGGTATTGATGTGGGCTATGGCGGACTCAAGATCCGGTACCACCCGAATCGCAAGGATCAAATCACAATATTCCGTAGCCCAATCCGCCTCGGTGACCTCCGCTAGGTCGGGGAGGTAGGCTCGGGTCTGATCGCATCCCCGTAGTGTGACAGATTGGGCCGTGAGGGCCGCTGCCACCCGCGGCAAAAAAACCGGGGCGATCGCCCTGTGCACCAGCAGGGTCTCAATGGCATTGCAGGCCGCTGGATATTGGGTTTTGCTGTCAACGGCGATCGCCACCGCCATAGCCAAGTCCCGTTCTCCGTCCAGGCCCCGATCCACATAGAGGTGGCACAATCCGTCGGCATGTCCTAACACGGGAATGCGCGTTCGTTCTTGAATGAAGCGTACAAATTGATTGGAGCCCCGGGGAATGATCAGATCGATATCCCGATCCATGGCGAGCAGCTCGGTGATTTCGGCTCGGGTGGTTAAAAGCTGCACCATCGCTGGCGGCACCGGAGTTGCGGCAAGGGCAGATTGAATCATGGCCACAAGGGCCGTGCAGGAGTGCAGGGCCTCAGTGCCCCCCTTCAGCAAAACGCCGTTGCCCGATTTTAGGGCCAAGGAAACAATCTGGGGTACCGCATCGGGACGGGACTCAAAGATCACCCCAAGCACGCCCAAGGGGCAGGTTATCCGCTCCAACACCAAATCCTCTGCCAGCCGCCGCCGCAGTTGGCGTGCGCCAATGGGATCGGCCAGTCGTGCCACATCCCGCACCCCGGCTGCCATTTCCCGGACTTTGGAACGGTCGAGTTTAAGCCGCCGTACCAGGGCAGGAGGCACTCCCAGGTGCCCTGCCGCCGCCACATCTAGGGCATTGGCTGCCAAGATCTCCTCGGTGCGGGCTTCCAGGGTCTGGGCGATCGCCACTAGGGCTGCGTTGCGGTCGCGGGCCGGCAGGCGGGCCAGCATTTGGGCCGCCACGCGGGTTTCGCCTACCAACTGCGGCAGGGGGTGCCGCTCTGGTTCCATTAGTCCACCACCTTGATGCGACCGGCGTGGATGCCCTCAAAAATCATCCGCAGGCGATCGCACTCTTGGCGGGTGAGGGTGCGTTGTTCAAACAGCGTTGTAAAGACCGCTTTGCTTAGGTACATGTAGGCTTTCCGGGAGATCCGCCCCGAATTGGTCAGCCGGTAGGCCACCTCATCAATAGTCATGGCATTGGTGGGCACCCCCTTGGTGGTGTACTCCGGCACATCAAACTTGAAGTCTTCTGCGGGCGATCGCAACGGTGGCAGGGGAGGCGGCAAGGGCTGCTCACGGCGGGGGGCGTCCGTTCCGGCGCGCTGGGCATAGCGCTCCACGGCCACCCGCAGCAGCTCTGGGTCGAAGGGTTTGGTCAGGTAATCCTCTGCCCCCATCTCCATGCACTTCATCACACTGTCCATTTCCTCAACAGCGGAAACCACAATGACCGGAATGTGCCGCAAATTGCCATCGGACTTCATGGTTGCCAACACGGTATAGCCATCCACGTCCGGCATCATGATGTCGAGGAGCACCAACTGATAGGAATTCTCCTGCAACATCTCTAGGGCTTGGCGACCGTTGACTGCCATCTCCCAACCCACTCCCTGCTGTCTCAAGCGGCGCGCCAAGGTATCACGGTTCATTTCGTTATCGTCAACTATCAAGACCGTAAATTCTGCCATCGACTTGCCTCAGCCTACGCCACACAAGGAGAACTAGCCCAAACTTTAACACGGTTCCGCCCCTCCCGTTTGGACTCATAAAGGGCAGCATCAGCCCGCTCCACCAGCTCCTTGGGCAGCACGTTGGGTTGGGCGATCGCCTGGGCGACCCCCACACTTACCGTCACATAGGCACTTACGCCGGACGACCGATGGGGAATCGCTAGGGACTCCACCTGGGTGCGCAGCCGCTCACCTAGGGTCTGGGCTCCCGCCCGATCCGTATCCGGCAGAATCAGCACAAACTCCTCACCACCGTAACGGGCCACCAGATCCCGAGGGCGGAAGATCGAACACTCCGCTGCCTTGGCTACCTGTTTAAGGCATTCATCGCCGCATACATGCCCGTAGGAATCGTTGAATTGCTTGAAGTAGTCAATATCAAAAAAAATGATGGCAAAGGACTCACCGCTGCGCAGCGAAATCTGCCACTCCCGCAGGAGAACCTGCTCAAAGCAACTGCGGTTGGCTACGCCCGTCAACCCATCCAACTGGGACATCACCTCAAGGCGGCGGTAGGCATCCTCCAGTTCCTTGTAGGCTTGCTCCAACCGCTGCCGCGTTTGCCGCTCTTGGTCGCGGAGATGTTTTTTCTCCAGACAGGCAGAAACCCTCGCCCGCAGGATGATCTGGTCGTAGGGCTTAGTCAGGTAGTCCTCTGCGCCTTTCTCAATACAACGGGCGATCATGTCCTTCTCCTGGAGTGCCGAAACCATCAGCACGGGAATATGCTCCAAGGAAGTGCTCTCCTTGAGCACATCGAGCACCTGCAGCCCATTCATCTCGGGCATGGAGATATCGAGCAGCACAAGATCGAAGCAGCCCTGGTGCAACATCTCGAGGGCATGACGACCGTCCACAGCCATCTGCAGGTGTTGGTAACCCTGCTTTCGCAGGTGACGACTGAGGATGTCACGATTCATTTCATCGTCATCAACCAATAGCAGGCGTGACTCGCGCAGTGCTTCAGGTAACATGATTGGCAAGCAAGGCTTGGATTTTTTCCAGAAGCCGGGGAAACTCTACGGGTTTGGTGGCGTAGTCATCGCAGCCCGCCCGAATGCCGCGCTCGTAGTCCCCTGCCATGGCATGGGCAGAGAGTCCCACGACGGGAATAGACTGGGTATCCGGTGCGGACTTTAGCTTTTGTGTGGCCTGCCAACCATCAAGGATGGGAAGATTCATATCCATAATGATTAAGTCAGGGCATTGGGTTTGGGCAAGGCGTACGCCCTCAGCCCCGTCGGCAGCGGTGATCACGTCAAATCCTTTGCGATTTAGCCGCCGCAGCAACATATCCCGGCTCATTTCATCGTCTTCGACGAGTAGGATTTTAGGCATGAAACCCACCATTTTAAAACTAGCGTATCGGGAAAGTTAAGGACGGGCAAGTGTTATTTTCCCATTCCGAGTTGCTGCGCCTTTTGGTAAACCTTGCCCTCGGTCAGAAGTGATGGAGCAATCACAATCTCCACCTGTTGCATTTCCCGTAGGTTCTTTGCTCCCAGGGTGCCCATGCTGGTTTTAATCGCGCCAAGGAGATTGTGGGTGCCGTCGTCGAGGGCGGCAGGCCCCCGCAAAATCTGATAGATGCTGCCCGTGGTGCCAACTTTGATCCGGGTGCCCCGGGGCAAAACGGCACTGGGTGTGGCCATACCCCAATGGTAGCCCCGTCCGGGCGCTTCCTGAGCCCGAGCGAGGGGGGAGCCAATCATGACGCTATCGGCACCGCAGGCTAGGGATTTGCAGATATCGCCGCCGGTGACGAGGCCGCCATCAGCAATGATAGGCACGTAGCGCCCCGTCTCCGCTTGAAAGGTTTCCCGCGCTGCGGCACAATCGGCGATCGCCGTTGCCTGGGGAATCCCAATGCCCAGAACCCCGCGAGAGGTGCAGGCGGCACCGGGACCGATGCCGACCAAAACGGCAGCGGCTCCGGCGTGCATCAGCTCTAGGCAGACCTCGTAGGTGACGCAATTGCCCATAATCACCGGCACGGGCATGGATTGGCAGAACTGCTGCAGATCGAGGGGTGGGACGCCTGGGGCCGGGAGGTGGTTGGTGGAAACTACGGTGGATTGGAGAAAGAATAGGTCGCAGGCGTGGGTAAGATGCCCAAACTTAATGGCGGTGGCAGGTGTGGCGCTGACGCAGGCGATCGCCCCGTGGGATTTCATTTCGGCAATGCGTTGCTCGATGAGTTCCGGCTTGATCGGCTCGGCGTACAATTCCTGCATCAAGGGAACGAATTCGTGATTGCCGACGGAAGTGATGCGCTCTAAGATCGGGATAGGATTGGCGTACCGGGTTTGAATGCCATCCAGGTTGAGGACGCCGAGGGCGCCGAGCTGGCACAGGGCCGCGGCCATGGGCACATCCACAACGCTATCCATAGCACTGGCAATGATGGGAACGTCGCGGGTAATGGAACCAATGTGCCACTGGGTATCAACAATGGCGGGATCAACGGTGCCGCGCCCAGGCACAAGGGCGATTTCATCGATGCCGTAGGCTCGTCTGGCAGGCTTGCCACGCCCAATTTGGATATCCACTGTAGTTACTCTCTCGAATCGTTGGCACAATTTTTTAATTAGTATTCCATGATAGTGTTTCTCGCTACGATAGGGGGCAAATTTTCCTGGCGTTCACCCAGTGTCGGCTAGGATAAGTGGGTGCGTGCGTTGTTCTGGAGAAAGATTTGATGTGGCAGTGGTTGGCGCAGTGGCCCGTAGCTCCCCAGGGAATGCTGCTCTACGGAGTGGCGATCGCGGCGGCGTTGGTGTACGTTCCCTATGGGGTTGTAGCCTATGCTCGATTGGCATCGGGATTTGACTTCCATGCCCCCCGGGCTATGTTCGACCGACTGCCCAACTACGCTAAACGGGCGACTTGGGCCCATCAAAATTCCTTTGAGGTTTTCATGCTCTTTGGAGCAGCGGCCCTGATGGTGTTTGTGTCCGGTGCAGCTTCTCCGACCACCACGGGCTACGTGCTGCTCTTTTTGGTCTCTAGGCTGGGGTTCTCGCTGTTTTACATTCTGGACGTGCCCTTTCTGCGATCGCCCTTTTGGGTGCTGAGTATGGCCTGCGTGGCGGGGTTAATGTCCGCTAGCCTTGGCTCGGTTTCCGTCGGGTGAGAAAATAGGGAACGATGTATTGGCCGATTATGGACGATGAGTGGTATGGCAATCGAGTACGACCCGGCAACGATTAACTGCAAAGAAACCTGTATTAATGGCTGTGTTTTGGGCGATCACTGCCCCAACCTGCAGCATCTGGCTACAACCCGCAAATTCATGGCGGAAACTTCCATAGAACGCATGCTGCAAATCGCTGCGGAGCGATTTTTACCCCCCGAAGAACGCAGCCAGCCTCCGCAGAGCTAAAACGCCCCTAGGGCTGTGCTGCGGCACCCGCCGAGGTTCCCCCTTCGAGGATATCGCCGTCGTTGACCGTGAGGATGTG
Organism: Cyanobacteria bacterium UBA999; assembly: GCA_002291895.1. Lineage (GTDB taxonomy): Bacteria > Cyanobacteriota > Cyanobacteriia > Pseudanabaenales > Pseudanabaenaceae > UBA999. The sequence continues at coordinate 43,260 of DBAX01000058.1, read as the reverse complement.
GGACACGCCCCGCTCCTTGGCTTGGGTGATGCACTGGGGAGTTAGGGCAAGCTTGACGATCGCTTTCGGGTGTTGCAGACGTAACTCGGTTGCGAGGCGAAACGCGGCGGGCAGCTCTGCTTCAGATTGGGGAACTACCAGATAATCTGGGGGCGGAAAGGTTTGGGGCAATTGGGGCTGGCAAACCTGCTGCAACACTTCCAAATTGAGACAGAAGCCGATGCTGGGTATGTCGGTGCCCCGGGGATGGAAATGACTCAGCAGATGGTCGTACCGTCCACCCTGGGCCAGAATGCGATCGCCCAAAACTACTTCAAACACCACGCCCGTGTAGTAGTCAAAGGGTTGGATCAGGCTTAAATCCAGCAGACAATCCCCCTGCCACAGGTGAAATAGGGACTGGAGGTAGTCAAGTTCTGGCAAAGAGGTGACCGGGAGCCAGGGTAGGGACGTAAACTTGGCAAAAACCTCATGGGGGGTACCGCGCAAATCAAGCAGGGTCAGAACTTGGTCGATCAGGGAGTCGGGCAAGGGCAATTGCTCTAGGGCAACGCGGTCAAGATGGGCCACACCTACGCGAATGGCGCGGCGACAGGATTCTGGAAACGTTTCAATGAGGGCCGTCGTCAGCCCGGCGTGACCGAGCACCAATTTCCAGGTTCCAATCCCAATGGACTCCAGACAGTCTGCTAGCAGGTACAAAATTTCTCCATCGGCGGCAACGCCCCTGGCCCCAAGGATCTCCACCCCGGATTGAAAGGCTTCATTTTGTCCTTGGTCTCCACGCCAGCGAAAGACGTTGGCATGGTAGTAAAGACGCTGCACGCCTAGGTTGGCATCGCGGGCATAGCGCGGCCCGTAGGCACGGGCGATCGAGGCGGTGACCTCAGGGCGCAACCCCAGGATTTCTTCGTTGCGCCCCTGCACCTGAATGACGGTATTGGCATCAATCGTGCCCCCTGCAAGGAGCGAACTCAGGTACTCGAGGGTGGGTGTGAGTATGGGTTGGTAGCCCCAACGGTGACATACCTGTTGCAGACGATGCTCAAACCATTGCTTTTGCAGCAGGTCGAGGGGCAACAGGTCGCGGGCACCCGTAGGTAGTTGATGCACCATGAGCGGGGACTAGGAAATGGGCCAGAAGCATTAAAGCAAACTTTGGGGGATATTTGTGGTTATTTGCCGAGCCAGCCAAAAAAACCACCTTTTTTGGGTTCAGTTTTGGGGGGACTGGCCCCAGGGGCGGTTTTCTTTGGTGTCGTCGGAGCTTGACCGTTGAGATTGGCCAAGTATTCCAGGGCTAGGGGCTCCTTGGGATTAATTTGAATCGCGCGCTGAAAGCTATTTTTAGCCATGCCCGCCAGTTTTTGATTGACATACACTACCCCTAACAGGGCATGGCAGCGGCTACTCTTATCATCAAGCTGGATCGCCGCACGCAGTTCCTTGAGGGCCATGGACCATTGTTTCTGCTGGACGAGTTCTTCACCGCGACGCAGGTGTTGCCGAAAAATGGCACTGTCATCATTATTATTATTGTCCGCGGGTGCGGGTTTGGTAGGTGCCGGGCTCGAAGCACGCACGGTAAGGGTTTCGGGCTGCGGTACAATGATGGGCGCTGCTTCCTGGTGCTGATAGCCTTCCTGGGTGAGGAGGTAAACCAAGTTCAACTCGCTGATGAGGGCGATGCTGTCAATGATCCGCTCTAGACGGTCGTACTGCTTTTCGGCGATCGCCATGATGGCCTGTTCGTAGTACATGGTGTTGGGCGATCGCAGCAGTTTTTTGGCCACATCGGCCTGGGGGGCGACTGTTTGCTTGCCCTTGATCAGCCGCTTGGCAAGTAGCCGCAGAATTGCCGTATACTCCGTGCGCTCCCGCTCCTGATTCAGCACGTTATAGGCCGGGTTCACCATTTTGGAAAGATATTGGTTAGCCAATTCCTTGTCTTGGGCGGAAAATCCAAAAACGTCCGGGTGCAATCGCTTGACGATGGTAATGTAGCGCTTGCGAATCAATGTTGCATGGACGGTTACGGGCAACCCCAAAACCGCATAGTAATCGTTGAAGCCATACTGACCAACACCACGGTCTATGCGGGATTTTCGGGGCTGGTGCACCATGCTCGTCTCAGAATATTTAAATGGGATTAACTTAGAATACCCCACGGAAGCCGTGTGCCTGTAGCTAATGTATCCGAGTTTTCGGTGATCGCCAAGCAATCTTCAGATTCTGCAAAGTGCTTCGGCATTCTTGACATCGAGAACCTGGGGGGGGTTGCCAGGGGCATGGGGTTGGGGCACAATACCCCGCGTAAACCTAGGTGCGGTGGTGAAGAAAGTGGGGCAGCGCTGGGGTTGGCTCGGACTGGTGGGTGTGGCACTCATGGCTTGCTCTCAGCAGGTGGAAGCACGGATCCAGCCCTTCTGCTGGTTAACGGAGGCAGAAACCCTGGAAAAGGCTGCCCTGCTGCGGGCCGCAACAGCCGGAGACCGTAACGCCCGTTCCCGCTATCAGTCCCTTGTGGTGCGCCATCGTCAAAGTCTGCGGGACTGCCGCCAGAAAAGCTGGCTGCGTACCCTCGGGGTGTGGATCCGTCTCTATCCCTGCGATCTGAAGTCGGGACAACTGGAGCAGGTGCTGGATAACGTTACCAACCTGGGCTACAGCCGCATCTACGTCAATACGTTCTACAACGGGCAGGTTCTTTTGCCGGCGCAAGCCAACCCCACCCTCTGGCCTTCGGTGGTGGGGCAATCCGATTCCCAGGAAGATTTGCTCGCTCGGGCGATCGCCCTTGGCAGAGAGCGCGGTGTGGAGGTGCATGCCTGGCTGTTTACGATGAATTTTGGCCCCACCTATGCCGCCCGGCGCGATCGCCAGGATGTGTTTGCCCGCAATGGTTTTGGGCAAACCAACTTAGAAGATCCTACAAGCGCACCAACTGAATCCCAGCCCGGCCATGTTTTCATCGATCCCTACAGTGCCCAAGCTCGGGAAGACTTTACCGCCGTCGTTCGGGCGATCGCCCAGCGTCAACCGGACGGCATGGTTTTTGACTACATCCGCTACCCCCAACGGCAGGAAACCGTGATTCGCGATGTCCGCCGCCTGAAAATTTTTAGCCCCGCCTCCCTCAGGCAACTCTTTGCCCGTGTGGTTAGTCCCCTCGGTCAGGAATTGGTGGCCGAATATCTTAAAAGTGGCACCCTGCGCGATCGCCCCTTCCCTGCCAACACGCCCCTGTGGCGCGACCCCTTCACCCAAAGGACGGTTACCCTCACCCCAGATCTGAGGAACGACCTGTGGCAGTTTGCTCTGGCCCATGCCCGCTACGGCGTTAAGGAATTTTTGGAGTCGGCAACCCTGCCGCCCCGCCAATCTGGCATCCCAACGGCGGCGGTGTTTTTCCCTCGGGCAGCCCTAACCCACGGCAGTGGCGTCGATACCCGCCTGCAACCGTGGACGCTGTTTACCCAGGTTACGGAATGGGTGCCCATGGTTTATGCCCAGTGTGGAGCCATTGGCTGCATTTTGGAGGAGCTATCCCTTGTGATGCAGTTTTTTGGGCGCAGCCCGCGCATTTGCCCAGTTTTTGCCGGTACCTGGCGCACTGCCACGCCCCAGCGGTTACCCCTAGAAAACCAAATTCTTGGTGCCAAGCAAGCTTTTCCCATGCTGGACTGCGTTAGCCACTTCGCCTATTCTTGGCTCGACCCCGCTGATGACCAGCGCCGGAGGCAATGCAAGCTCTAGCTAGGGACAAAAACATTCTAGGAACGCACCTGCCGACCTAGAATTATTCCTAAAACCTTTAGTGAAATTGAGTGAACTTAAGTGAACTTATTAGTTTGATAAGCATCTCGGCTCTACAGGCAGCCAGAAAGTCTGTGCGGAAACTTTGATGGCAAGCCCATTCATGGCAGTTGCAACTGACTGTTTCCTGGGGTTCTCTTAGACGCGATTACTATGCCCGGAAAGCATTACCTAGCATCGCATGGCATCCCACTGACCGCGAAGAAACGTCAAACGATTCTTGCCACCTCAAAATTGCTTCGTGCGGCACTAAAAGCTAGCAACTAAAAGCTAATAGTAGATAAAAATCACAAGTGCGTGTTCTGGTGAGTATTCTTGATAAATATTGGGAGTACTGGGGTGCAAGGATTCGAACCTCGGAATGGCTGGACCAAAACCAGCTGCCTTACCACTTGGCGACACCCCAATTCAGACGTGAGTATCAATATAGCAAATCTTTTCGGGATTGTGTCAACCTTTTTACATCCTATGGGGTAAGGGTGAGGCGGAGGAATTTCTTCTTACCCACCTGCAACACCTTGCCAACGAGGTGCTGGGGATCGCTTAATGTTTGCTCGGCAATTTTCTGCCCGTCAAGGCGCACGGCTCCATTGCTGATTTGGCTCTGGGCTTCGCTGTTGCTCTTGCACAGTCCGCTGACCTTCAGGAGGTAAAACAGGGGCATGGGAAACGTGAGGTCGTTGAGGGCGAATTCGGCGACGGTGTCGAGGTGGGATGTGTCACCAGCTAAGACGATGTTTTCGGCATCGTGCTGTGCCTGGAAAGCCAGTTCGGGGCTGTAGAACTCGCTGACAATGGTGCGTGCCAGCAGCTTTTGGCGATCGCGGGGGTTTTCGGGCAACGTATCTAGGGCAACGGCAGTAAGGAGTTCAAAATATTGGGGGACTAGGCGATCGGGGAGTTTTTCAAGCTTGGAGTACATCAGCAGCGGGTCATCGGTAATGCCCACATAGTTGCCGAGGGATTTGGACATTTTCTGGCTGCCGTCAAGACCAATCAGGAGGGGCAGCAGCATGCCAAATTGCCCGGATCGGCCTTGGTGCATTTGCAGGTCACGGCCGACGAGGATGTTGAATTTTTGATCCGTGCCGCCGAGTTCGACATCGGCATTGATGGCCAGGGAGTCGTAGCCCTGCATCAGAGGGTAAAGGAACTCATGGAGATAGACGGGAACGCCCTGGGCATAGCGGTCGGCAAAGCCCTCCTTGGCCAGCATTTGTCCTAGGGTCATGGTTGCCAGCAGGCTGGTGGTGGCGCTCAGATCGAGTTTGTTGAGCCAAGTGCTGTTGTAATGAATTTCTAGGCGATCGCGATCCAGAATTTTGGCAGCTTGGGCCAGGTAGGTTTGGGCATTGTGCTGCACTTCCTCGGGGGTGAGGCGGGGACGCGCTTCGGAACGCCCCGTAGGATCGCCAATCTGGGCGGTGAAGTCGCCAATGATCAGTACCGCGTGGTGTCCCGCGTCCTGAAATTGTCGCAGCTTGCGCAGGGGAACCGTATGCCCCAAGTGGAGATCGGGGCGGGTGGGGTCAATGCCCAGCTTGATCCGCAGGGGGCGATCGCCCGGGGAGAGGCGCAATGCCAGGGACTCCGCCGCCGAATTGGGGAACACCTCCACAACTCCCCGTTCCAGAAGCATCATAGGCTCAGTACCCGCACGCTCATAGGGACAGGTAGTTTGCTGGCCGTCAGACTGAGGATGTTGGTTTTAAGCCGCTGCACCTGCTCGGCGGGCATCAGGGACAGAAATTCTTCTACCCCAGCGAGATCGCAACTGGCTGCGGCGCGGGGCAGGCGAAAATGAACCGGAATAATAACTCGTGGGTTGAGCTGGGTGGCCACTTCCTTAGCTTCACTGGCAGTATAGGCCTTAGGCCCACCGCCAACCGGCAAAAAAAGAACGTCGGGCTGCCCCATCAACAACCGCTGCTCCGAAGTTAGGGGAGCCGCTGCCCCGCCAAGGTGCAGCAGGCGGATGCCGGCCTGTTGCCAGCGCCAAGCAATATTGGTGCCAAACCGCCGTCCGTTGACGCGATCATGGCTCATGCGGATGCCCTGGAAACTGATGCCCGCCAGGGTATAGGAACCCGGATCGGCCAGCACCTGGGTGTCAGGGGGCAGATTGTTGACAAAGCCCTCATCGAGCAACCGCGAACTGATCAACACCAAATCCTTTTCCTGTCGCGGAATAGATAGCCCGGCCGTGCAGCCCCCGGGACGGAAGGGATGGGTCAAAATGCGGGCTGCGCCCCCCGAGATAAGAAAAGAAAAATGCCCAAACCACCGGAGTTGCAAACCCGAAGGATTCACCGGAGCAGGTGCTGGGGGGCGATTCTGGGCGCGGGCTTCGGCGATCGCCAGGGCAGTGGTCAACCCACCAAGGGTCACAAGGCGTTGCAGCAGATGGCGGCGGTGGATCATAGGGGAATGGAGGTAAGGAAATTGCGCAGCAGAACTTTACCCATGTCGGTAAGAATGCTTTCGGGATGAAATTGTACCCCCTGAACGTGGGGATAGCGCCGATGACGTACCCCCATAATCAAATCATCGTCAGTCCAAGCGGTAATCTCCAGGATGTCTGGGCATGTTGCCCGATCGATGATCAGGCTATGGTAGCGGGTCGCCCGAAACGGATTGGGTAACTCGGCAAAAACCCCCTGCCGGTTGTGGTAAATCTCCGAAGTTTTGCCGTGCATCTGCACCGGAGCTTGCACCACTGTGCCACCAGCGACTAGACCAAGCCCTTGGTGCCCCAGGCAAACCCCCAGGATCGGCACTTGGGGCGCAAGGTGCCGCAGCACATCCAGGGATACGCCGGAGCTGTCGGGGTGCCCCGGGCCGGGGGAAATCACGATACCCTTTGGTGCTTGGGAGCGGATCCCATCAAGGGTAGTTTGATCGTTACGCACCACGGCGATCGCCCCTAGATGGAGGAAATCCGGCAGCAGCTCGCCCAGGTACTGTACCAAGTTGTAGGTGAAACTATCGTAATTATCGATGACTAGAAGCATGGGTGCGTGGGGTAATGCCCTATTGAATGCTGTGGAAATTGGTCTGCCATAGATTAAACGAATCGCGGCAGATCAGCACCACCCCCAATCCCAAAAGCAACACCAGCCCGCTTTGCATCACCTGCTCCTGCCAAGCACTGGGCAGGGGCTTGCCGCCCCGCAACGCCTCAATGGCCAGAAACAAGAGCTGCCCACCATCGAGGGCCGGCAGGGGCAGAATGTTGAGAATTGCCAAGTTGATGCTGATGATGGCCGTGAAGTCAAACAGGCTAGCGGCGTCGGAGCGTGCCAATTCCGAACCCATAGCCACGATCGCCACGGGCCCTGCCACCTGCTGGGCGGTTGCGGCAAAATTTGTCACCAATTGCCGAAAACCCTGCAAAGTAGTCAGCAGCAGGCGCTGAAATGCGCGGTTGGTTTGCTCCAAAACGGCGATGGGCTGGCGTAACGGCTGGCGGTAGGGGCGACCGTTGTAGTCGAGGCGCACTCCGATCTTGCCTTTGCCAGCTTCCCCTTCGGGGATTACCGTCAGAGTCAAAATTTGGGACGTTGCGGCCGCCGGGCGCTCCACCTCCAGCACTAGGGGGGCGCCGCCATGGGATGCCACCAGCCGCTGAAAGCGATCTAAAACTTCCAGGTCGCGGGTGAACACTTCGCCGTTGGCTGACCGTACCACATCCCCCGCCTGCAGGCCCGCCCGGGCCGCGGGGGCATCGGGGGAAATCAGGGACAAAATCTTCACGCCGGGCTGATCGACGGTGCCGACACCCACAGTGACGACCATGATCAGCAGTGCCCCATAGGCGAGGAGCAGGTTGGCAATCACCCCGGCGCTAACGACGATCGCCCGATCTCGAATTGGACGGTTGCCCATCAAGTTGGGATCGTCGGCGGGAATAGAACTGTCGGGGTCGTCATCGGGGAACCCCACATAGCCACCGAGGGGGAACAGGCGTAGGGCATACTCGGTTTGGGATCCTTGGTACCGCCACAACACTGGTCCAAAGCCTATGGAGAAGCGATTCACATGAATCCCCTGCCAGCGGGCTGCCGCAAAGTGCCCAAGTTCGTGAACAATGATCAGGAGGGCCAAAATGGCAATGGAAGGCAGGAAAGACATAGGCGTTTCGTGGGGAATGAATAGAGAGGAAGGATAATATTCAGGCGACCCTGGACGATGCCAGTGACCGTTCCATGGGGAGGGTAATGGTTTGGGGGGCGAGCCTCAGGAGCAAGCGCAATTACGGCAAGCGCAGCGATGGAGCAAAGGTGCCGCAGAAAATATCGCGGGAAATTTTGGCAGTATCGACATCATAGATAAAGCTTTTACTGAAACTTTTATTGAAAAATCAATCGCCGTAGACGAACGCTGCCATGAAAGCAAAGACAAGCTAATCCTTAAGCCAATCATAAATTGAAGGTAAAGAATGCTCCAATGTCGCAGTAATGCCTCATCTTACTCCATCGCACTGGTATACAGCGGCAACCCCTCCACCAGAATGGTGCCATCGAGAATCAGGTAGGGCTGTCCACTGGGTGCCATGCCACTGCCGCAGATGTAGGAAGGAGCCGTGATTTCTGTACCTAGGGGGGCAATGACAGTTTCCTGCTCGCCAATGACCCGATCCACGGCGATCGCCAGGCGTTGGGTGTGGGCGGAAAGCACGATCAAAAGCTGGCGCTGTTCAAGGGCTGGGCTGGGGGGAGCGAGAAGGTGGGCTAGGGGAGAGTGGTAGGTTAGCAGTTCGCCTAGGGGGCGGATGGGGATGGCTTCGTGCTCCCAGAAACACACCCGCTGGGTTACGGGGGGTTGCAGCACCCGTTCCACCGTATCGGAAATGAGTCCATAGGTGCGCCCCTGGCATTCCACCATCAGGACGCGGGCAGTGCTGAGGGTAATGGGCAAAATCAGGGAAAAAGTGGTGCCTTTATTAGGGGTGGAGGCTACTGCGGTATCCCCATGGATGCTCTGCATTTGCGATCGCACCACATCAAGACCAATGCCGCGACCGGACAGTTCACTGACCTGGGATAGGGTGGAAAACCCCGGCTCAAAGAGTAGTTCTAAAAGTTCGGCGGCGCTGAGGTTATAGGCGGCTAGGGGGGCGAATAGGTTGCGCTCGATCGCCTTCTGCCGAATTTTTTGGGGGTCAATGCCCGCACCATCATCCCGTACCTCGATGACCGTTCGCCCGCCGTGGCGATAGGCATTCAATTCAATGGTGCCCGTGGGGGGCTTCCCCAGGGCTTGGCGCTGGGATAGGGATTCGATGCCATGGTCAAAGGCGTTGCGCACCAGATGGAGGAGCGGATCGTAAAGTTTGGTGGCGATCGCCCGATCCACGAGCAATTCTCCGCCAGAAATTTTGAGGCTGACCTGCTTGTTGAACTTCACCGAAAGTTGCTCCACCGTCGTCCAGAAGCGGTTGAAGATATCGTCGAGGGGTTGCATGCGGGCCGACATCAGGTGGTCGTGCATGTGGATCAGCATTTGTTGCCGCTGTTCGTGGAGGTGCTGGGTACGGTGGGCGGTTGTTGCTAGGGTATCAATGCTGCGCTCCAGGTCGCTGAGGGCAGACTGGGCCTTAGACAGCAGCGCGGCAAAGGTGGGGCGCTCCTGCCATTCCTGGAGTTGTTGCACTACGTGGCGCAGGGTTTCGTGGCGATCCTGCAAGGTGTGCAGTTGCCCGAGCATTTGTTTCACTTCCCGCAGATCTTTCTGCTGCTGCACCAGCACATCTCCGACGGTTTGGTGGAGGCGATCGAGAATTTCCACCTCCAGGCGCACCATCGGCGGTGCTACGGGTTTTGGGCTGGATGTTGGCACTACAGCCAAACTGGAGGGCGGCACGGGCTCGACGGGATCGGGTGGTACCAGTTCAGTAGGGGCGAGGGGCTCATCGGCCGGCGGTGCGGCAGGGATTTCAGGAGCCACTGATGGGTTGCTCGCCGGATTGACTGCCGGATTGACTAAGGACAGGGCGCGATCGATGGCGGCCTCTAGGGCTTCACTGCCCGCAGTTGGCACATAGCTGCGCCACGCTATCGAAGGGGTTCCTCCCTGGGTGCGATCGCCCGCCAAAACCTGCTGCTGCCCGGACTTAAGGTCCGCAAGGGCCAGGGCGGCAATGTCGCGAAGCCGCTCGGGGTGCAGTTCTAGGGCCTGTAGTGCCGTGGTGGCAATGGCCGAAAAGCCCAATAAATTCAAGGAAATACCCAGCCCCTCACAGACCTCCAGGTGCGATCGCAACGCGGCGGCGAAATCGGCCATCGTTACCATCTGGGTGTCGCCCCGGGTAATCAAATCCGCCAATTCGTCGAGCCGGAGGCGCACGCTTTCGGCAAAAACTGAATGCACGTAGTCAAGCCCCAGCTCCGTGGAAGTTGGCACTGCGGCGGAATCGAGGTTGCTGCCAAGTTTGAGCTGCAGTTTTTTAAGCAGCACCGTAGCCCGTTGGAGCAATTCGGGGTCGTCCCCATGGCCAGGATGGTTGAATTCCTGGTTTAGGGACTCCTGGAGGTACTCGTACCCCTGGAGCAGCAATTGCAGCAGCTCCGCATCGAGGGGAATGGTGGGATCGTAAAGGTTCTTAAAGACGTCTTCCAGCAGGTGGGCAATTTCCTGGATCGTGTCCAGGCCAATACTGGCAGCCGAGCCCTTGAGGGTGTGGGTTGCCCGCATCAATTCGTGCACCGTGGCGCGCCGATCGCTCTCGTGGGGCAGCCGCATCAAGTCGGTTTCAATTTTGGTCAAAAGCTCCCGGGCCTCTTCGCAAAAGTAGCTGTAGATCTGGGCGCGGAGTTCGGGATCGGTAATCATAGGGCTTTCCTTTCACGGTCGGGGGGTGGGGGCACTTCATTGGGTTGGTCCCGGAGATGGGCCAGACTCGCAACGATTTCGGCCATGCCATGGTTGGCGATCGCCAGGGAGGAAGCGGAGGTTTGCAGCAGTTCCGTCAGGTGTTGGTTTAGCTCCTCCAGGGCAGTGCCAGACTGCTTAGCCAGCAAGCGCACCTCATCGGTAACCACCGTAAAGCTGCGCCCCAACTCTCCGATGCGGGTGGATTCGAGGGCAGCATTGAGGGCGAGGAGATTGGTTTGGGTGGTAAAGCCATCGAGCAACTGGGTCAGACGGCCCATTTTCTTGCTCAGACCATGGATCTTTTGGAGGTGCAAAGCCACCTCGCCCAGGTCCTGCCGTGCATCGAGCAACATTTCTAGGGCTAGGGCCGTTTGCTGGGGGTCCCCAATCCCCATAGTGCCCCGGGCCATGAGCCCGCACTGGGCCGCTCCCTGCTGCACCAAGCAGACATCCAAGGGCTGCCAGCGTCGGGGTTGGTGATGGCGGACCCACAGCACGCCGCGCCCCGCACCGCTCCCGAAGGGCACGCTGGCACTGGCGATCGCCTCAGCGGCTAGGAGCTGCTGGCACTCGCGATCTGTCCAGCCACAATCGGGCGATCGCACATCCTCAAAAAAGAGCCCCTGGGATAGCATCCGCGGCGGTGGCGGCAGCACCCCTAGGGCATCGGCGGTTGGCGGCGCGATCGCCACATAGCGGGGCAGTTCGGGGGGAGCATCCAGCCAAATAGCCACCCGTCCCACCGATAGAAAACGCTGGATCGCCCCGGCCAGGGCTGCGTAGGATGCCTGCCCATCCTTACCCCGGGCAAGGGCCACCATGTGTTCGGTTAGGAGTTCCTCCTGCTGCCGCACCCGATCGCTCTGACGGCGCAACTCCAGGGGCAGCAAAAACAAACTTACTTCCCGCGCCAACCATTGCAGAAAATCAATCTCGGCAGCCGACCACGACCGCGGGCGATCGCCCTGGTGCACGATCAGCAACCCCCACGGCGCAGGGCTAGGCGGCACAAAAATGGGCACCACCACCTGGGCCAAGATCTGCAAGTGCTCCATCACCTGCTGCTGGTAATCCGTCAAAAGCAACTCCCGGCGATCGCCCGTTGCCATCACCGTTCCCAATTGCCACCCCAAAGTCGAAGCCACCCCCCAAGCCGCCAGGGGCATCATCATCCCCTGGGTCGCTGCCAAATCGGGGCGCACCGTTTCCATCTGTACCCGTCCGCGACCCTCCCCCAAAAGCCGGTAGACCAGCACCCGACAGGCATCCAAGTGATCGCGAGCCGCCTCGGTAACCAAGCGCAGCAGTTCTTCGGGGCGCGTGGCCTTAGCTAGTTCTGCCCCAAGCTGCCACATCCGCTCCTGGGATGGGCGCTCCCCATGGGCTTTCTCCGCAATAAATTCGGTAATGGTTTGCAAAGCCTCCGGCGGAATCCCCGCCGCCAGTTCCCGCAACTGGGCGATCGCCGCCAAAACCATTGGCAAGTCGGTCATGCCTTACTCCAGTACCACAGCAGCGGGGGTGAGAAACATTTCTGATCGCACGATCGCCTCAGCATTGAGGAACAGATGCACCTCGTGGTGGGCTCCGAGCCAAAAGCCATTGAGAAATGGGCTAAGCCGTCCCGAAAAAAGCGTTGTGGGGCTGCGCAAATTCTGATAATCCACCGCCACCATGTCGCCCACCGCCTGCACCCCCAAACCCAGCCGTTGCCCTCCCACCTGCAGTACCAAAAAAACCGCCTCTTCCCCCAACTCTAGGCACTCTAAACCCAGCATGGCCCCCAGATCTACCAACCACAACGCCTCCCCCGACCACTGATAGGTGCCCAGCACGTAGTCCGGCACGTGGGGGACGGGCAAAATCGACGCCACCGGCACCGATAAAAGCTCCATTACATAGGCCACAGGCAGCAGCGCATGTTGACCGCGCCCCACCTGAAACTGCAATACCCCTTCGCTGTTTGCCGTGCCCTGCGGAACTACCATTTCTGCCCCATGGTGTGCATGGCACTATCTTACTAGGTTGCGCTCCCCTAGGATTGTTTTGCCATGCTTCGGCAACGGGCTAGCCAACCTGCTGCCACCAACAGGGTTAACCCTGCCCCGCCATGGAACTCGAAGGGAACGGGTGTGGCGTTGATGCGCAGACCTGGACGAATCGTAGGAAACGAGGTATACGTTGCGCCATTATTACTGCTGAAAACAAAATCATTGAAGGTAACTCCAGCGTCAGATGTGTAATCAGTCTCTGGAAAGCTTTTTCTCAAGGTGTAAAATCCTGCTGCCGCATCTACCAGTAGCCAATAACGAGTGTTCGCCCTAAAGGTAAAGACAGCATTGGGCGTAAACGTAAATGTACCAAAGGCATCGGACGAGGAAACAGGATTAGTAAAGGTCAGGGGCACCAATGTTGCCTCGTTGGGGTTGGCGCTAGTTCTCGCTGAATCTTCAAAAATTTGGACAAGGGCCATATCACCACCTGCCACGGTATTGTAGCTGCCAAGCCGCAGGTTAACAGAGTCGAGGGTATAGTCGATACCGCCGGGTAAGGTGAAGCCAATAGCAGGTTGAGAGCCCATGCTTTCCACGACTGAACTGCTACCATCATTGGGCAGCGGCAAGTTGCCCAGCAGACTAAGGGCGTGGGCAGGAACTGAAACAGCTAGCGGGGCCAGAGTAGTCAGGATTAGGGTCGGGAGTAATTGATTGTTCGTCACGGGGCTTGAGGGTCTGTAAAAGCATAGAGTATTCACCCTAGCCGCTGCTCTGGAATGCGTGCGATTTTGCTGTGATTTTTTCAAGGGTTCGCTAATCTTTTGGCAACCTGTAGTGTTAAGAGCTAGCTGCTTTTCGGCGGCGGGCTAGCCAACCTGCTGCCACCAAAAGGGTTAACCCTGCCCCGCCATGGAACTCGAAGGGCACTGGTACTGCTGTAGCTCTGATGCGCAAACCTGGGCGAAAGGCACCGAAACCAGAGTCATAGCTGGCACCATTATTCCCACTGGTGACAAAGCCAACCGTTGTGACACCAATAACATCACTGCTGTAGTCTCGCCCAGGATTTGAGCCATTCACTGCCCAGAAGAAGAACCCCTGAGCAGCATCCACCAGAAGCCAGTAGCGTGTGTTGGCTCTAAAAGTAAAGGGAGTAGAAGGCGTAAAGGTAAATGTGTTGGTAGCGTTACTCGATGAAAAGGGGGGGAACGCTTGCAAAATAGCTTGATTCATTGCCTCGTTGGGGTTGGCGCTGGTGCGGGTAGGATCTTCAAAGATGGAAAGCTCAGGTATGTCACCATCATTCGAGTTATAGCTGGAAAGTCGCAAATCAATGGAGTTGAGGATGTAATTGCTTCCTCCAGGGAGGGTGAACCCTATGGCGTTTTGTTCGCCTGAGGCGAGAAAAGGCGCTTCACCCACCCCAAATCTACCACCATCACTGGGGCTAGTTGGAGTTAGGTTATCCAGCAGGCTGAGGGCGTGGGCAGGGACTGAAACAGTGAGCGGGGTCAGAGTAGTCAGGATTAGGGTCGGGAGCAGTTTACAGTTCAACACAGAATCTCAGGGGCTTTGGGGGCAGAGGTAATTCAACATAACCGCAGTTCTGGAATGAGTGCGGTTTTACCCCAGTTTTTTAAGAGTCTGCCAGCTTTTTGGTGCCACAAGTCTCAGAAACTTGCTTTCTCCGGCGGCGGGCAAGCCACCACGCACCCGCCAAAACCGTGACTCCAAAACCACCATGGAACTCAAAGGGCACAGGTGTGGCGTTGACCCGCAAACCAGGCCTAGCTGCAGCGAGACTGTAGCTTACACCGTCGTCAGTGCTGCGTGTAATAAAAAAGTTACTCACTCCGACACTAGAACTGTATTCGGTTTGCGGATTGCTGAGTCGGAAAGAATAGGCTCCCGCTGGAGCACTGGCAAGCAGCCAGTAGGTGGCATTGGCCTTAAAAGTAAAATTAGTGCTTGGTCTAAACCTAAATGTATCGAGGGCATTGGATGTGGAAGAGGGATTCATGAAGGTTAAGGGCACTAAAAGAAAGGGAGGTGGGCCGGCAGTGCCAAAGCTTACGTTGGGAATATTATCTTCAAAAATTTGGAGTAGGACTTGATCACCCTCAGCGGTGTTGTAATTGAAAAGCCGTAGGTCAACGGAGTCGAAGGTGTAGTCAATATCTGTTGGCGCGTTGAAGCGAAAGGAAAACTTCACCCCGCTGTCAACAGTGGTGGAGAGAGTCTCATTGGGTAAGGGCAAATTGCCAAAAAAGGTGAGAGCTTGGGCAGGGATGGAAGCGATCGCAACCGATGTAATGGCGGCAACGTTTAGCAACGGGAAGAATTTGAAGCTTGCCACGGTGGTTCAGGGGATTGAGAGGAGGCATTTTATCCTAAACCCGATTCTGAAATGGGCTGGCTTCTGTTCCTGTTCTCTAAAGGTCGTTTACCGCCGGGCAAAGGCGGCGGGATCTTGATCGCGGCGATGCTGGGTCGGCAAAGGAGCACCCTGACGATCGCCCACCAAAGCTGCCGTATGTTCCAAGGATTCCCGTAGTCGTTTTGCCCCATAGATCGACATATCCCTGGGCACGCTGATGCGATCGCGGATGTAGCGCAACGCCAAATCGCTATCCGGGGGTGGGGGGCAGGATTCGCCCGTAACCAGATGGGTGAGGGCACAGCGGAGGGCAGCGTCGATCGCGCCGGGAACGGGATTGACGCGCATCAGGTTCTCGCGGTGCTTGCATACCCGGTGGAGCGCCTCCTGGCGGGAGGTTTCCGGCTCGGCATAGGCCGCATCGGGCAGGGCAAGCCACGGGCCGCGATCGACTTGGGTTTGGCAGTCCTGGGCGGCGGGCGATCCGTTGCTCCAGCAGCCACCCATTTGGGGGGGCAGGTCGTGGGCATGGGTATGGAAGTCGCTTTGGGTGCCGCGATAGGTGGGGCGGCTTTCGAGGGCATCAAACCAATCGGCGAGGCGCGGGTGGTGCTGCCGCAAAGCATACCCTTTGTAATAAAACAAGCTGGCGTGCATCCGTTCCACGTAGGGCGTAAAGATCGCATCCACCACACCAAAGTTTTCGAGGAAGTAGGGGCCGGGGGTCTGGGCGAGGGCTGCCTCCACCTGCCGGGCGACGGTGGTAAATTCCTGCTGGCGCTGCTGTTCTTCCTGGGGCGATTGCGTGGGACGGCACAACCATTCGCACCAAGCCCGAAATAGGGTGCGCTCTAGGCGGCGGAGGGCGACGACGGGGCGATCGTTCAGGGCGTGGGTGAGGGGGCCAAAGGCATCTTCGAGGCACTGCAAAATGTGGTCGCTTTCGGTGATGATGCGACCCCTTAGCTCTAGGGCGGGCAGCATCCCGGAGGGCACCTTTTGGCGATACCAGCGTTCCTTTTCGCCGTAGCAAAACATGGTGACCTTTTTGATTTGGTAGGGAATCTGCTTTTCCTCTAGCCATAGCCACACCTTTTGGCAGTAGGGGCACCAGGCATGGTGGTCGCGGTAGAGGGTGACTTGCACCGCATCTGGGGAGGCCCCAAACAACCGCAGGGTCGCTTGGGCATTGGTGGGGCCACCGACCGGATCGGGCTGCCAGGTGGTGCGGGCTTCGAGTTCGTTCCAGGTGAGGGCGGTGGTCATGGCACTGGTGGGGAGGGATCTGGTTCGATCTTAGCCGCAGCGGGTAGGCTTGCCTTTCAATATCGCTCTGGAATCGAAGAAGGGCAGCCTTTCCCACGCGCTGCTGTATCTCAAAAACTCAAAATCAGCGTACATCTTCTTCAGATAGCTGGGGGATTTTCATCAAAGCCTTTAAGGTGCCAATTTTTAGGTCTTGATTGCGATGCACCGGAATGGACAGAATTTGATGGGATGTAGGGCTTTCGTAGATGTGGTGGCTACCGGTGACTCTTTGCAGCACCCAGCCTTTTTGCTCCACAATCTGGCATAACCGCTTGCCGGAAATAGACTTCATACAGCAATTTCGACAACGTGCTGATCGGCTGATTCCACGACACTCCGGCTGTTGGCAACATCCAGCCATCCGGCGATCGCATCTTTTAGGTTCGCCATTACTTCTTCTAGGGTGTCGCCTTCGGTGATGCAACCGGGAAGTGCCGGCACCTCTGCCCAATAGCCGCCTTCCTCTGCCGGATGAATAATTGCTTTGATTTTCATGCGCTGCGTCCCAAGCTGTTCTAAGAGATAGTATCGACCAAAATCGGTGGCGCCCATCCCTGCGCGATCGCTCTGGAATGAAGGAAGGGCAGCTTGGATCACTTCCGGGGTGGCGTTCTATGATTCCAGCTTATAGTTTTTCGGTTCTAGCTAGGGTTTTGCTTATAGATACCTGCCTTTGGCTGGTTCCGGTCGGGGGTGCAGCGATTCCGCGGTGGCTGGGAGCAATTACTGGGTGCCGTGGGGCCGTTCCGGGGTGGGTGGCGGGCTGTTTGGCCCGTCGTGGGATGATGCCAGATCTAGGGGAGGCGATCGCCCGTGCCCAAACCCAACAGATACAGCAGCGCCATCCGGGTAGCCACGCCGTGCTCCACCTGCTTTTCGATCAAACTCAGGCGCGGGTCGTCCATCAGGTCGGAGCTAAGTTCTACCCCCCGATTCACCGGCCCCGGATGCAATACCTGGACGTTCGGCGCGCAGTGCTTGAGGCGATCGCGGGTAATGCCATAGCGGCGGTGGTATTCCTGGAGGCTGGGCAGCAAAAATTCACCCATGCGTTCCTTTTGCAATCGCAGGGTCATCACAAAATCAGCATCGGCGATCGCCGGTTCTAGATCGTAATGCAGCACCGCGCCGTAGGTAGCAAACTCCGGCGGCAGTAGGGTGGGCGGCCCCGCCAAGTGCACCACCGCCCCATTGGTGCCCAAACTCCACAAATTGGAACGGGCCACCCGCGAGTGAAGAATATCCCCCACGATCGCCACTTTTTTGCCCTTGAGTGCTGCCGGATGGGGGGCACCGGGGGTCAGGCTTTGGCACAGGGTAAAGAGATCGAGCAGCGCCTGGGTAGGGTGTTCGTGCTGCCCGTCGCCGGCATTGAGCACCGCCACCTGCCCTCCCAAGGCATCAAGGTCATGGGCAATGCGTTGGGGCACCCCCGATCCCTGGTGGCGCACCACGAGCAGGTCAGCCCCTAGGGCCAAAAACGTCCGGGCCGTATCGAGAATCGTTTCGCCCTTGCTCAAAGAAGAAGTGCCCGGCGCAAAGTTGATCACATCGGCGGACAGGCGCTTGGCAGCCAACTCAAAGCTGTTGCGCGTCCGGGTGGAGGGTTCAAAAAACAAGTGGGCCACCAGCTTGCCCTGGAGGCTAGGGACTTTTTTGTTGCGGCGCGACAGCACCTCCTGAAAGCTCAGGGTGGTTTGAACCACCAGTTCGTAATCGGCGGAGCTAAATTCTGCCAACGACAGTAGGTGCCGCTTCCAGGGGTTTCCCATTACGGTGCCGGGGGCATCGGGGCCATCAGATCCGCTGGCAGAAAGGCCCGGGAACTGACCAAGATCAGGGTGAACAGGAAAATGCCAAAAATCAAAAGCGGTGCTACGTACTGCCGAAAAAATGCCATCGTGCTATCCCTCTACAAACCCAGATACAACTGTATATCGTCTTGCAGTTGGCTTAACGCCACTTCTACCCGCAGCCGCAATCCCGGTGCTTGCTTGACGGTGAGCAATACCTTGGCAGCATGGGCGCTGGGCCACACATTGGGGTTGCAAAATACTTCCACCTGGCGATCGCCTTCCTGCTGGCAAAATTCAAAGTCCGGCTGGCGATCGCCCCCCTGGGCTGCCGCAATCTGGTGCTTAAGCTGCTGCAAGGACTGGTTGAGGGCCGTGGCCCAAGCGGTGGTGGCGGGCCAACTGAGGGAGCCATCGGTAAAGTTGAGGGTTAAGGGAGGCATGGTGGCAGTGTCGTTTTTAGAGACTATACCCCTGGGAGGCGATCGCTCCCAAAAAAAAGTGGGCCCCTCAGCCCACCCCATTGCCATCCGTAGATAGCTTTATTGCATTGCTCTGCTAGGCCCAAGCCCACCAGAAAAAAGCATCAACTAGTCCAAACCATCCACACCAGCGCCAGCGCGGATGATGCCAGAAATGCCTTCGATACGGAGCAGGATGGTATTGGCATCGGCAACGCTTGTAGCGGGGTCAGCCAAGGTGCTCAGTACAGCAGCAGCAGCAGCGGTGAAAGAAGCACCACCGGTAACAGGGGTAGGAGCGGCAGCAGAACCCACAGACAGGGAAGTCACCACAGGAGAAGTACCCAAAACGTTGTAGGCAGGAGCCACAAGTACTTGGGAATCGCTTAGGGTCGCAGAAGTGCCTGTAAGGAAATCAGCAGGGGTAAGAACTGCAGGAGCAGTGTTAAAGAAGAATCCCTGGGGCAAAACAGATTCAGCGCTCACGGTGGAGGTGAAGCCAGCGGGGGTGCTAAGGGTGGCAGAGCCCGAGATGGAAGCGGACTGGGCAAAGGCAGGAGCTACGGAAGCGAGCATGATGCCGCCAACCAAGCCGATGGTAGATAGACGCATGAAAAGATCCCCTATACGAAGATTATGGTTAGTTTAAGCATGGAACGGGCGCTCAGAGACGACACACTCCTCTTGCCCGAAAGCATCGTACCAAGAAGAGGGAACATTTAATGCACCAAGTTCGCAACAATTGTAGCAAGCAATATAAAAGAAAAATTAAAAACCCGTGCTCTTCCCAGTTTCACCAGGATCGCCACGAAATCAAGCGCCATGGTGGAAGCAAAACTCAAAGGAAAATCACACGGGCAGCAATCTGTCAATTTCTTGACGATGGAATGTTTTTACTATTCCTAAATAGCGCTAAACCGAGCAGCATGTTCTAGAGTTTCGGCTGTGATGCAAAAGCTCGTCATCAAAATCACTTCTACCCCAGAGCAAACCGTGGGTCCCACCAACTTTTGGGGGATTGCCCCACCAACAAACATCACCACACTCCCAACCAGCAACCAGGGATAGCTCAATTGCTGCCAGAGGTAATACCCCAGAGCACCAACCAAAATTGTTGTGACGATAGAAGGATAGGGGGGCATTTTGTAGCCGCTATTGGTGTACCGCAGCGTCCCCTGAAACAGCACCGTTGTCGGCTGAAACTTGCGGTAGTAGGTCAATAGCTCCGTAATAATGAGTATCAAAGTCACAAAAAAAACGCCCAGTCCTGAACTAGGAGCGATCGCCCAGGGCAGATTTCCCTGCTGGCATAATGCGTAGGCAACCGCAACAGAAAAGGGTGTTAAAATGACGTGCCCCAAAAATCGCGGATGACTCAGCCGCAGCAACATTTCCTTACTTTCGACCCAACGCCCCACACTGATCAGCAAATTGTCGTAGATGATCGCCGCGATAATCATCATCAAAAAGATGAGTCCCAACTGGTGTTGCGATGTTTGATAAAGACATACCACCCACCCCAAAAGTACGCACATTACCGCCGTGTAAAACGGATATAAAACCGCCGCCATCTCCATTCCCTCGACCCCGATGTTTTAGTTATACATCCAAATAGAAAATTCTATAGAAAATATTGAAAACTATATTTGTCCCCTAAAAATCAGGACTTTTTGCCCAAAACGGGCATGTTTTGTTTCTAATTATTCCCGACTTTGCTCCACCTTTGACTAAAAATGCGCCATCGGTAAGGCTAAATTAACGTCTTGCGTCAAGAAAGTTATAATGCGGTGAATTTCTGGGATTAGGAAAAAAGAGCTAGTAGGGCGCATCTCGGAACCAACACCGCACCCCAATTTTTTTGCGCTATGGTGGTCGTGTTTCGTTCCGGCTCTTCCAGGAAATCTGGAGAATGCTATGGCCCTCTACGGTAGAAAGATCGGGCACCGTCTTGGGGTGTCGCTGCTGGGTTTGGCAGCGCTGCTCGTGGCGATTGTGCTCGTTGCCCTTTTCCTCACCCTAGTGGTGGCGGCCTGGCCGGCGATCGCCCGTTTTGGGTGGGGGTTGATTGGGGCGGCAGGTTGGGCCCCCAACCGGCAGGTGTTTGGGCTGGGTCCGGCACTCTATGGCACCGTGGTTAGTGGGGTATTGGCCTTGGGTTTGGCCGTGCCCGTGGGGGTGGGGGTGGCGCTGCTGCTCACGGAGGAGTTTGTCTTTTTGCCGCGATCGCTGCAGGGTATTTGCGGCTTTTTGATCGATCTCTTGGCGGCAATCCCCAGTGTGGTCTACGGGCTATGGGGCATTTTTGTGCTGATTCCGGCTTTGGGGCCCCTGGCGGCGTGGTTGCATGGGGTCCTAGGGGATTGGGTGCTGTTTGCAACACCGTTTCTGGGGCGCGGCATGCTGCCGGCGGTACTGGTGCTGGCGCTGATGGTTTTGCCCACGATCGCGGCGATCGCCCGTCAATCGTTGGGATCCCTAGATCGGGAACTGCGGGTGGCAGCCATGGCCGTGGGGGCGACGCGGTGGGAGGCGGTGCGGGGCGTTTTGCTGCCGGCGGCGGGGACCAGGATTCTTGGGGGTGTGCTGCTGGCCCTGGGGCGAGCCCTGGGTGAAACCATGGCGGTAACGATGCTGATCGGCAATGTTCCCGACCGGATTGAGGCTTCCCTGCTGGCACCGAGCAGTACGATCGCCTCCCTGATTGCCAACGAATTTGCCGAAGCCCGGGGGCTACAGGTGGCCGTGTTGATGTACGGGGCCCTGGTGCTGCTAGGGTTGGTGGCGGGAGTGCACGGGTTAGCGGAGGGAATTTTGCAATGGCGATCGCCCACAGGCAACGGCCGGCCCTAGGAAAAAACCTGGCTTGGCGGCAGGGATGGGGTCGGTTTTGGACGGCGGTGGTGGTTTTAATGGGGGCGATCGCCCTGGTGCCCCTGGCGATTTTGCTGGGATACGTCCTGGTGCGGGGGGCACAGCGCTTCGATGTCCAGGTGTGGACTGCCCTCACGCCGGCGGCGGGTCAGGTGGGAGGGGGCTTGGGCAATGCGATCGTCGGGAGCATCGTCATGGTGGCCCTAGCGACGGGCTTCAGCGTGCCCCTGGGGGTGGCGGTGGCGCTCTACGGCACCGAAGTGTGTCGGCAAGCCTGGATTCGGGCGGCGCTGCGGCTGGCGGTCAACGTGCTCAATGGCGTGCCCTCCATTTTGCTGGGGGTGTTTGTCTACGGGGCGGTGGTGGTGGGGTTGGGCTGGGGCTTTGGGGCGATCGCCGGGGCCCTGGCCCTATCCTTAATCATGCTGCCGACCATCATTCGCACCACCGACGACTTTTGCCAGGGCTTTCCTCCGGAGCAGCGGCTGGCGGCCTATGCCCTGGGAGCCACCGATTGGGAGGTGCTCACGGGCATCGTGCTCCCGGCGGCCCTGCCGGCGATCCTCACGGGAACGATGCTGGCCCTGTCCCGGGCGGCGGGGGAAACCGCCCCCCTGATTTTTACGGCCCTGGGCTTCGACTTTTGGCTGCGCGGTCTCAGCGGCCCTGCCCCCGCCCTTTCCCTGACGATCTATCGCTTTGCCACGGGCTTTGACCCCAACCAGCAGAATCTAGCCTGGACGGGAGCGCTAATTTTGCTGCTGCTGGTGCTGCTAACCCAGGGTTTAGCGCGGATCTTGGCGCGGCTGGCGCCCCCGAGCACCTAGGAACGGGGAAACGGCAGGGGGGAACGGTTCCAGGGCGGCGTTCTATGATTCCAGCTTATCGAAATTCGATTCCGGCATAGACTTTACTTATCCTTCGGCGGCTGTCCGCGCATCCGCACCGGGGTTGCTTGGTTCCGGTGGCGGGTGGAAGCGTTCCGGGGGCACGGGCAGCATTCACAAAAAGTTAGGCTTCTAGGGCGGGCAAAAACCCAGTGTTAAAATCGGGTCATTTCCCATTGGAGAGCCCGTCGTGCTTGAATGTCGTTCCGCCTTGACCACCCATGATCTGCATGTGGTGCAGAGCCAGCCCCTGCCCTCTCCCGCCGAAGTTGTCAGCCATTTACCCCTGACGGCGGCCGCGGCCCAGACCGTAGCCCAGGGACGCGATCGGGTGCGGCACATCCTCAACGGCGAAGACGGGCGGCTGTTGGTCATTGTGGGCCCCTGCTCCATCCACGACCTCGGGGCGGCCCGGGAGTACGGCACCCAGCTAGCAACGGTGCGGGAGCAGGTCGCCGATGCCCTCGAAGTAGTGATGCGGGTGTATTTTGAAAAGCCCCGCACCACCGTGGGCTGGAAAGGTCTGATCAACGATCCCCACCTCAACGGCAGCTTTGACATCGCCACCGGGCTGCAGTTGGCACGGCAGTTGCTCCTGGACATCACCGCCCTAGGGCTGCCGGCGGCCACGGAACTGCTCGATCCGATTACGCCCCAATACCTCGCCGATCTGATTACTTGGACGGCGATCGGGGCCCGCACCACCGAGAGCCAAACCCACCGGGAGATGGCCTCGGGGCTATCCATGCCCGTGGGCTTTAAGAACGGTACCGACGGCAGCGTGGATGTGGCTATCAATGCCATGGTTTCGGCGCGTCAGCCCCATTGCTTTTTGGGGGTGAATCCCGAAGGCCGGGTCAGCATCGTGCAAACGACGGGCAACCCCGATGGTCACCTGGTGCTGCGCGGTGGCAAACTCGGCCCCAATTACGATGCTACCCATGTTGCGGCGATCGCCCAACGGTTGCAGGATCGCCACCTGCCCGCCCGGCTGATGATCGATTGCAGCCATGACAACAGCGGCCAGGACTACCGGCGGCAGCCCCTCGTCCTCCAGGATGTGGCCGCCCAGGTGGCAGCAGGTTCGCGGGCGATCGTGGGTGTGATGCTCGAAAGCCACCTCACCGACGGCAAGCAACCCTTTCCCCCCACCGCCGAAGCCAAGGAACGCCTGGTCTACGGACGGAGCATTACCGATGGATGCCTGGATTTTGGCACCACCAGCGAACTTTTACATCATCTTGCAGCGGCCGTCCGCCAAGGTCGTTCCGGTCTATAATGGGCGTCACGCTTTGATCCCCGCCTAGGGAGCCGACAACGTGCCCAAAGTTGGCATCATTTACAACGATGGCAAGCCCACCGCAGAGCGGGTTGCAGAGCAGATGCAACACTGGCTGGAGCGACAGGGCTGCACCGTACGAACCACCACGGGCAGTGGGGGCATTTTAGGCTACGCCAATCCCCACGATGGTGTGCCCCTAGTCCCCATCGAAAGTTTGGTGCCCCAGGAGTTTGAGCGGGATCTGGCCTTTGTGATTGTCCTGGGAGGCGATGGGACGGTTTTGGCAGCCTGTCGCCAAGTGGCTCCCTACGCCCTGCCGGTGCTGACGGTCAATACGGGGCACATGGGTTTTTTGACCGAGCTGTACCTTTCCCACTGGGAGGAATCCCTGGGCTTGGTGCTGGCGGGGCAGTACGTCATTGAGCAGCGCTCAATGATGGCGGTGCGGGTGTTCGATCCGGAGCGCACGCTGCTCTGGGAAGCCCTGGCCCTCAACGAAATGGTGCTACACCGGGAGCCCCTGACGAGCATGTGTCATTTTGAAATTAAGATTGGGCGTCACTCCCCCGTTGATGTGGCCGCCGATGGCGTGATTCTCTCCACGCCGACGGGCTCGACGGCCTATGCCCTCTCGGCGGGAGGGCCCGTGATCGAGCCGGGCATTCCGGTCTGGCAGTTGGTGCCCATCTGTCCCCATTCCATGGCGTCGCGGGCCCTGGTGTTTGCCAATACGGAAACCACGGTGATTACCCCAGCGAACCGCCATCGCTTGGTGCTGGTAGCCGACGGCAACGCTGGCTGTTATATTTATCCAGATTATTCGGTAGTGGTGGAGCGATCGCCCTATCCGGCCCGGTTCGTGCGGTTAAACTATGGCGAATTTTTTCAGGTATTGCGGGAAAAGTTGGGTTGGGGCCTACCCCATGTGGCCAAGCCCACTTCCGTCGAGCTGCCCTAGGATGGTAACGCCATGAAGGTATTTTCCCGTCTCCGCTGGCAGCCCATCGACCGGGCGGCAGGTTTGGTTTTGTTGTTTCTAACGGGTCTGACCCTGGTGCTGCTGTTTGGCGGCGATCGCACGGCTCCCCAAGTCCGGGACTTTAGCTGGCACGAACAGCGGGTTACGGGCGCGGACAGTGCTTTTTTACTCACTTTTAGCCGACCGATGGATCAGCAGGCCGTGGAGCGCAACCTACGGATCGAGCCACCCCTGCCGGGTAAGTTTAGTTGGGCGGGGCGACGCCTGGCCTACACCTTGATCCAGCCCGTGCGCTATGGGCAAACCTACAGGCTCTCCCTGGCCGATGTCTATGATCGCTTTGCCTCCGAGCTGAGTCCCAAGCAACCCCTGCGCCCCTTTACATCCCAATTTTTTACCCCCACGCCCCAATTTGCCTACATCTCCACGGCACCGGGCGATCGCGGTCGGGTGCTCATCCAGGATCTCAAAACCCAAGAGGTCAAGGCGGTGACCCCAGCCGGCTGGTTCGTCCAAGACTTTCGCATTACGCCGGAACGCGATTTTATCGTTTTTAGTGCTACCCAGGCGGGGGAAGATGCCCTAGAGCAGAAAATTTACCGGTTGCCCCTGGGCGATCGCCCGGATGGGCCCCAACTGATCCTAGACAGCAAAGACTACCAAAACTTTAAGTTTGACCTCGCCCCCAACGGCCAAACCCTGGTGGTGCAGCGCCTGAGCCGCCGCCAAGCGGGACGCTATGGGCTGTGGGTGGCTACCCAAGGGGAGGCGGCCCGTCCCCTAGAAAACCAACCCGGAGGGGACTTTATTATCGCTCCCGACAGTGCTTCGGTGGCGATCGCCCAGGGCGAGGGGGTGGCGATTTTGCCCCTTGAGCCCCGGGCCCAGCCCCTCGACTACCTGCCGCGCTTCGGCACGGTTTTGGGCTTTGGGCGCACGGGCACTAAGGCCGCCATGGTGAAGTTCAATAAGGACTTCACCCGTTCCCTGTACGTGGTGAACAACCAAGGGCAGCAGCAGGAACTCCTTAAGGTAAGTGGTCAGGTCGTCGCGGCACAATTCAACCCCCAGGAGACCAAACTCTATGCCATCTGCACCGATCTCAAGCAGGTAGATGACCTTTTCCAGGAATTTCCCTATCTCCTAGAGATCTCCCTAGCCGACGGCCGCAGCCAGCGCCTGTACGATTTGCCACGGCGGCAGGGAGCCCTGACCCTCGACCTCGCCCTTGCCCCCGACGGTAGCCACATCCTGGTGGCGGCCAACGATAACCTTTTGCTCCACGCTACCGATGGCAGGGCCAAGCCCACCCCACTGGCTAACCCCGGTCTCAAGCCGCGCTGGCTGCCCTAGGCGAATTCGGGACGACCGACGGACATGAAGTGGCGCTGGGAGCTCATCTCCGGCTCGCCTTCCTGGGGGTGACGCTGGCGGTAGGTGTTATCGGGGAGTAGTTCCCAGGCCTGGCGGTTATCGGCCAGAACCACATCCAACAGTTCCTTCAGCTCACGAACCAAAGCTGGCTCGTGGACTGGGGTGATCACCTCGACGCGCATGTCTAAGTTGCGAGGCATCCAGTCGGCGCTGCCAATGTAAACCACCTCCTTGCCACCGTTGCTGAAATAGAAGATCCGCGAATGTTCCAGAAAGCGCCCAATCACACTGATCACCCGGATGCGATCGCTCAGTCCCGGTACCCCCGCCCGCAGGCAGCAAATCCCCCGCACGATCAGGTCAATGTTCACGCCCGCCTCGGAGGCCTCGTAAAGTGCCGTAATAATCTCCGGGTCAACCAGGGAGTTCATCTTGGCGATGATGTAAGAATGGTAGCCCTGGCGCTGGTGGTGCACCTCCCGGGCGATCATCTGCAAAAAGCGATCGCGCATGTTCACGGGCGCCACCAAGAGTTGCTGATAGTCGCGGTGCCGGGAGATGCCGGTGAGGTAGTTAAATAGGTTGAGCAGGTCGTTGCCAATATCTTCGCGGCAGCTAAAAAGCCCCAAATCGCTGTAGAACCTGGCCGTGCGGGAATTGTAGTTACCCGTACCTATGTGGTAGTAGCGCATGAGGTGCTCCCCCTCCCGGCGAATCACCAGGGCGGTCTTGGTGTGGGTTTTGAGCCCCCGTTTGCCATAGATGACATGCACGCCGGCGTTCTCAAGCTTGCGGGCCCAGAGGATGTTATTGGCCTCATCAAAGCGCGCCTTGAGTTCTACCAAAACAGCTACCTGCTTGTTATTTTCCGCCGCGCGGATCAGGGCATGGACAATGGGTGAATCCCCCGAGGTGCGGTAGAGCGTCTGTTTGATGGCTAGCACATCTGGGTCGTCGGCCGCCTCTTCAATGAAACGCTGCACCGTGGTTGTAAAGGACTGGTAGGGGTGGTGTACCAAAAAGTCGCCCGCACGAATGACCTGAAAAATGGTGCCAGATTCCTCGGCTGCCTTTATGCGGGGATGGGTAACCGATCGCCAGTCGGGAAGGCGGTGTTCCGGGAGCGGCAGTCCCGTAAGCGCCATCAGAGAGCCCAATCCCAGGAGATGGGGAATATCGTAGGTGTCGGTTTCGGCAATTTCTAGGCGGGCCATCAGTTCGGCCCTAATGTCCGGTGGGGTGCGATCGCTCAGTTCTAGGCGCACCACGGGACCAAACCGCTGCTTGCGCAGTTCCTGCTGCAGGGCCGAAATCAAGTCGTCGGCTTCCTCTTCTTCGATGTCCAGCTCGGCATCCCGGGTGATGCGAAACTCGTAGCACTCGTCGGGGGAAACCATCATCCCCGGAAAAAGTAACTCCAAGTTGTGGGCCAGTACCTGCTCTACGGGGACGAAGGTCATGGGCTCCGCCAGGGGAATGAAACGGGTCTGCAAAAGCGGCACCTTAACCCGGGCTAGGTGGCGCCCCGACGCCTGGGGTTCCCGCACCACGGCAATCATACTCAGGGAAAGGTTGGATACGTGGGGAAAATGGCTCGGCTCGATCGCCAAGGGCGTCAGGGTCGGAAAAATTTTTTCCCGAAAATAGGCGTGCAGGTATTCCCGCTGCCCGTTGGTGAGGTCAGCATAGTTTTTGATGTCTACCCCCTGACGGGAAAGCTCGGGACGGAGCACCGCACCGAAAAAGTCATGCTGTTTCTGGACAAGGGGCTTCAGGGCCTGTTGCACCGCCAGCAGCTCCACCTGCGGCGACAAGCCATCGGGCGTGAGGGTAGCCATGTTTTGGGCAATGCGGCGCTTAATTCCCGCCACCCGCACCATAAAAAACTCGTCTAGGTTGCTGCTGAAAATTGCTAAAAACTTTAGCCGCTCTAGCAAAGGCGTCCGCGGATCGAGACCTTCGGCGAGAACCCTTTGATTGAAGGCAATCCAGCTTAATTCACGGTTGATTAAATGCTCGGGCTTGGTCAATTCCGGCGGACGGGATGGCAAAGGTTCCACGGCGATGTTTCTCTAGCACCACCCTAACGCTACCAGATCGTGGCCCCCCTAGTCGCCAGCCACAACGATTACCGTTACGTTGTCCCGCCCGCCATGGGCCTTGCTCTCATCAATGAGGGTCTGCACGGCAATGGGGCATGAGCGGGTGTTTTTTAGGATTTCGCCAATGCGGGAGTCACTCAGTTCTTCGGTCAGCCCATCGCTGCACAAAAGCAGGCGATCGCCCGGTTGCCAGTCTATGGGGCGAGCTTGGATGGGTTTAATATCCTCCCGACCGAGGCATTGCAACAACATGTGCCGCCAGGGATGAACGCGGGCCTCTTCGGCGGAAACTGCTCCCGTCAGGACAGCCCGGGCAATCCAGGTGTGGTCGTCGCTCAGCTGTTCTAGGCGCGTGTTCCGAAACCGGTAGAGTCGGGAGTCACCGATGTGGCAAAACCATGGCGCGTCTTGCCAAAAAATCACCACGACAATGGTCGTGCCCATATCGGCCCGGGCTGGATGGGCTGCTTGGTCGCGCAAAATGGCTAAATTTGCCTTGCTGACGGCTTCTTGCAACAGAACCTCAGGATGGGAATCGGTGTCCCAGTGGGTTTCGAGATATTCGCAGATGGTGGTAGTAGCGATGCTGCTCGCAACTTCACCGCCGGCATGGCCTCCCATTCCATCCGCCAAAACCACAAAGCGAAATTGTTCGTCGATGTGGTGGTAATCCTGATTGGCTGAGCGAACACAGCCCGTATCTGTGCCGCCAGCGATGATTCGGGTCATAGGGTTTAGGTGACGTGCAATTTTTGTTTTAGTTTAGTGGATCCGCTCGGTACGGGCAATCAAACGCACCATGGACCCGAACCAAAAAAGGGCAACGATCCCGGCGATCGCCGCCAGAATCGTCCAGCCAAAGACCAACAGCAGGGTGGCAGACAGCAAAAATGCCGAGCCCACTAGTCCATAAACGGCGCTTTGGGCGATGACGTTTTGCCGTCGCAGAATCCGATCTGTCTCCTGGGAGCGCACTCGCAGGCGCAGATCTCCACTTTCGAGCTTGGCAATGGTCTCTTCAATCCGACGGGGTAGGGCAAAGGCCGAGTTACCCGCTTGGGCGGCTTGGCGTCCGAGCTCCCCCAGCAGGACAGAAGAGAGGGGGCCGCTGTTTTTACTGTTGTCCATGAGCATGACCGCGTAGGGCTTGGCAATTTCTAAAAAATTAAAGTTGGGATCCAGTCCGCGGCCAATTCCCTCCAGCGTGGAAAGGGCGCGCATGACAAAGGTAAAGGTTGCGGGAAAGCGAAAGGGCTGGTCGTAGGCCACTTCGTAAAGATCGTCACTAATGGCCGCAACGGAAATAGGGCGGTCGCCCGTCCCCTGGGCACCACTGCCTTCCATGAAATTGTCTAACAAATATTGCACCGAACGCCGGATCGGCCCAGGATCGCCCGTCAGCTCTAGGGCACCAAGATCTACTAAAGCCTGGATCACGGCATTGGCATCCCTACGGGCAACGCCAAAAAAAACCGCCAGTAACTTTTCCCGCGTGAGGGGTTGGATGTGCCCCATCATGCCAAAGTCGTAGAAGATTAGGGTTCCCTCGGTCGTAACCGCCAAATTCCCAGGATGGGGGTCAGCGTGGAAGAATCCGTGGTTCAACAATTGCTCTAGGTAGGACTCGGCCCCCAACCGCGCCAGGGCCTTCGGATCTAGTCCCGCAGCGGTAAGGGCCTCATAGTTGCTGATTTTGATCCCCGGTAGGTACTCCAAGGTCAGCACCCGCCGCGAGGTAAACCGCCAATAAATGCGGGGGGCAGCAATGTTGGGGCGATCGCGAAAGTTGCGGCGAAAGGTGTCGGCATTCCGCCCCTCGTTGAGATAATCGGCTTCCAGGTGGAGAATCCTCCCGCACTCTTCGTAGATACCCACCCAATCCCGTCCCCGTCCGTAGCGCGGGTGGGACTGGAAGTAGGTGGCTATGCGCCGCAAAATGGCCAAATCCACCTCAAAGAGCCGGATCAAACCTGGGCGTTGCACCTTAACGACCACATCCGCGCCAGTGACTAACTGGGCGCGATGCACTTGCCCCAAACTCGCCGCTGCGATTGGTGTGGGGTCAAAATGGGGAAACAGCGTCTCTAGGGGCTTGCCCAACTCGGTCTCAATGGTGCGCCGCACCTGCTCGAACCCAAAGGCCGGCACCTTATCTTGCAGCTTGGATAGCTCTTCTACCGATTCCGTCGGCAAAATATCGGCCCGTGTCGAAATCAGTTGCCCCACCTTGATAAAGGTTGGTCCCAATTCCAAGAGGGCTTCTCGGAGCCATGCAGCCCGCTGGCGGGTGCGCTTCTTTACCCGCGCCGGGGTCTTGCCGCCGACGTAGCTCCAATCGTGGTTGTCGAGCCAGATCATCCACAAAAACGTCAGAACCGTGCGCCAAATGTCTAGGGTACGGGCAAGCTCGGAGTAGTGCTCGCGACTCCAACGATAGCTTGGCTCAGATGCAGTAGCCGCCATGAACTGATCCCTGCCAATACCGACAGCCGGTAATAAAACGTTACATGCCTATTCTACCTAGGACTGGCGATCGCGATACTGCTGTAGTTCCACTTTTAGCTGGGCAATTTCGGCGCGCAGGTTGTCGATGGTTTCCTGGAGATCCCCGGGAGCGCTGGGGGCAGCCACCTTTTCTTCTGCTTGGGTAGCGGCGTCCTGAACAGCTTTAGTAAAATCCCGTAGCACTTCCCGCTGCTGGGCATCGAACTTGCTGAGGGCTGTGAGGGTATCAGTGAGGGCATCTTCAAGCCGCTCGTAAATTTGCTCGGCTGTGGCGCGCCCTACAAAGAAGGCATGGAGCAGGGGGTGTGACATGGGGCACAAGGAGACAAACTTCACGGAAATTATAACTTTTTCGCTCCGGCAGTTTGCTAGATTATTCCAGAGTTTTTCCGGTGTTATTATGGCGCAGCTATCCTATGCCCTTTTGGCGGGAGCCACATTTTTTGGTTCCCTGCCCTCGGCGGCTGTTAATCCGATTGGTGCCAGCCCCGAGCGCGGGCAAAGTATTGTCATCGAGCGGGAGCGCCCCAGCTGCGGCCCCCTCACCCCCGAAGAAGAGCAAGCCCTGATGGATTTTTCGGAATCTGAAAGTCTAGCGGCGATCGCCCGGTTTGGTTGTGACTGTCCGCAGCACATTGCGGCCGTGCGATGCCTAAGCGCCGAACGGAAGGGTAATTCCTAGGGGTTTCACCTTGGCCAATTCTGCACTAATGGCGCTGTGGAGGTGGCCGTTGGTGGCGAGGATGCGTCCGGATCGCACCACAAAGGGGGAGCCATCGTAGGCTGTGACGAGACCGCCGGCCTCCTGAACCAAAACCGCGCCGGCCGCCATGTCCCACACAGACAGTCCCCGCTCCCAGTAGCCATCTACCCGCCCGCAGGCGACGTAGGCTAGATCCAGGGACGCTGCCCCAGCCCGCCGCACACCCTGGGTGATGTGGGTGAAGTGACAAAATTCCGCATAGTTATTGTCCTCAACCCGGGTGCGATCATAGGCAAAGCCCGTGACCAGGAGGCTACGGCTGAGGTTTTGCGTCGCCGAAACATAGATGGGGCGGCGGTTGCATGTGGCCCCAAGTCCTTGGGCGGCACGGAATAATTCTTTGTGGAACGGATCGTAAATGGCACCGACTACTGGGATCCCTTCCCGCAATAGCCCCACCGAAACCGCTGAAAAAGGATACTGGTGGGCAAAATTAGTGGTGCCATCCAGGGGGTCGATAGCCCAGAGGTAGAGATGATCGCCCCCTGCGATTTGGGAGGCTCCCGACTCCTCTGCCAGAATGCTATGGCTGGGCACGTGGCGGCGCAAGACCCCGATCACTTCCTTTTCGGCTTCCCGATCGGCGATCGTCACGAGGTCACCGGGTTGTTTTTCCTGAAGTTGATCTACGGACTGGAGCGTGCCCCAGTAGGACTGGAGTACCGCGCCACCGGCACAGGCAGCTTCCGTAGCAATTTCCAGAAGTTTTTGCAATTCTGCTTCCATGGCTGAATCCTGGCAACCTCTTCAGACTACCGCAAGTCCAACGTTCTATGGAACTGGGGGCACGGGTGCCTGATGTCAAAGGCTTAAGAGAAACCCGCTACCTGCCGCCTTTGAGTCCGATGCTATGGATGATATTGTCGCTGCGTCACCTGCACTCTGATGTTTCTGAACCTTTCCTCCTTGCTGCTGGCTACGGCCAACCCGACCCTGCCTGGGGAACCCAGGGAAGCCCTGTGTGGTAAACCCCTGCTTGAGCAGGTTCAAGAGTATCGCGTCCAAGCTGGGGAGTCCCTAGAGGCGATCGCCCGGAAGCATAAAGTCACGGTTGCCACCCTCCAGGGTATGAACCCCAAGGTTCGCAAAGCCTCCCCATCTGCGGGGGACACGCTTAAAATTCCGCCCTATGACGGATTGGTGCACACCTTCGAAAATGAAGAAACCTACCGCACCGTTGCCCAAAAATACAGCGTCCGCGCCGATGTTTTGTTTGAGCGCAATGGCTGCCAGCAGCAACCCAGACAGGTGTTTGTGGTTGGGGCCGTCTGGAAACCAGCTCCGATACCCCTCCAGACCTTTACCAATGTGGCAGTTCAGCCCCAATCTCCTGCCGTAGTTTTTACTACTGCGGGCTACCCCCTGCCCTACCCCGTTCCAGTTACCTCCAATTTTGGCTGGCGGACCAATCCCGTGACCGGGATTTGGTCCTTCCACAGCGGGATCGACCTTGGCGCTCCCTCCGGCACGCCCGTGCTAGCAGCTAAACCCGGTACCGTAGATTTTGCCGATTGGGGTGGTGGCTACGGCAACCTCGTGGAAGTAACCCACAGCGACACCAGCACCCGCTATGCCCACCTGAGCCAGATTACGGTCAAGCGCGGCCAGAGGGTCGTTCGGGGGCAGCAAATCGGCCTTGTGGGGGCCACCGGTCGGGTCACGGGTCCCCATCTCCACTTTGAGGTGATCGTTTCGGGGCGAGAGGGATGGGTTGCCACCGATCCTGCTCCCTTTCTGAACCGTTTTGCCCATCAAGAACTGAGGCGCTTATCGCTATTATTGAATCAACTTTTGTCCTCAGCCCATTCACAGGTAGCTTGAACATGACGATCCAAACCCTAAGTATCTTCGCCCTTGGAATCTACGGCATTGTGGCGATCGCCGGTGGCATCCTCGGTTTCGTAAAAAGCCAAAGCAAAGCCTCGATCATTTCCGGCAGCCTCAGTGGCAGCCTTCTGCTTCTTGCCGCCTATCTGTCCTTCGCCGGACAGGAAGCGGGCAAATTTCTGGGTATTGCCACCACAGCGCTTTTGGTGGTCGTCTTTATCTTCCGCTGGGTCAAAACCGGTAAGGCCATGCCCGCGGCTGCCATGATTGCGATCGGATGTTGCACCCTTGTTTCTTGCCTGGGGACATTTTTCGTGAATCAAGGTTAATTTTTTAGTCGGAATGCAAAGGCAAGCCCGAGAGATCTGGTACTCTTACTAGGGATGGTTACCAGCTAAGGACGATCCCCCAAGGGGTAGGGATCATCTCTATCTCAGGTGTTACAATAACAACTGTTAAGAAGTGTGATGGCCAGCATCGTTCTGCAGAGGGATATACCAAAATATTTTGGAAACTCTTGCTCTGTAGAAGGTAGTAAAGGCACAAGGTGACCGCACGGTGCGATCGCCGAGTGCATTAAAAGCCATTTCACAGAACCTTTTATTGACATTTTTTTACTTGGAGGAAGGAATTCAATGAGTGTCGTCACGAAGTCGATCGTGAATGCTGATGCAGAGGCCCGCTACCTCAGCCCCGGTGAATTGGATCGGATCAAGAGCTTTGTAAGCTCTGGTGAGCGTCGTCTTCGCATCGCCCAGACCTTGTCTGAGTCTCGCGAGCGCATTATCAAGCAAGCGGGCGATCAGTTGTTCCAAAAGCGTCCTGATGTAGTTTCTCCCGGTGGCAATGCCTACGGTGAAGAAATGACCGCCACCTGCCTGCGCGATTTGGACTACTATCTCCGTCTGGTGACCTATGGCATCGTTTCGGGTGATGTCACCCCCATCGAAGAAATCGGTATCGTGGGCGTCAAGGAAATGTACAACTCCCTCGGCACCCCCATTCCTGCCATGGCTGAAGGCATTCGTGCAATGAAGAACGTTGCTTCTTCCTTGCTGTCTGCCGACGATGCTGCTGAAGCAGGCTACTACTTCGACTATGTCATTGGCGCGATGCAGTAGTGCATTTTACCCATAAAAAATTCTTGTAAACCTAGAACCACTGATTAAGAAAATGCAAGACGCTATCACCTCTGTCATTAATGCATCTGACGTTCAAGGGAAGTATCTTGATGTTGCTTCCCTGGAGCGCCTCAAGGGTTATTTCGCCACCGGCGAACTCCGCGTCCGTGCCGCTGCTACGATCAGCGCCAACGCTGCTGTCATCGTCAAGGAAGCTGTTGCCAAGTCGTTGCTGTACTCCGATGTCACCCGTCCCGGTGGCAATATGTACACCACCCGCCGCTATGCTGCTTGCATCCGCGACCTCGACTACTACCTCCGCTACGCTACCTATGCCATGTTGGCTGGGGATGCTTCTATCCTTGACGAGCGCGTTCTCAATGGTTTGAAAGAAACCTACAACTCCCTGGGCGTGCCCATCGTTTCGACCATCCAAGCTATCCAAGCCATGAAGGAAGTGACCGCCGCTTTGGTGGGCTCCGATGCCGGCAAGGAAATGGGTGTTTACTTCGACTACATCTGCTCGGGCTTGAGCTAGATTTACAGGGAGATTCAGGTGGTTTCGGCTGCCTGAATCTCTTTTTTTAATACTTTTTTAGGAGAGTGCCGCCATGCGGATGTTTAAGGTTACAGCCTGTGTCCCTAGCCAAACTCGGATTCGGACGCAACGCGAGCTACAAAATACCTACTTTACGAAATTGGTGCCCTACGACAACTGGTTTCGGGAACAGCAACGGATCATGAAAATGGGTGGGAAAATTGTCAAGGTTGAGCTTGCCACGGGTAAGCCTGGAATGAATACGGGCTTGCTTTAGACGCAATTTCTGGGGTTTTCCTGCTATTGGATCCTTTTAACATGTTTGCAATTCGCTCTCTCTGGGGGCGAATTATTTTTTAAATAGCTTTTTTAAATAGTTTTTTTAAATCGATTTGGAATAGTTCTTGAAGCGTGCTTGGAGATATTTCCTAGGGAGTTCTGCGACGTCCGTTACCTAGTGCCCTTGCCCCAAGCCGCAACGGACTAAGGACAGATCCTGGGTGTGGGAATCGAACCCGCATGTCAACGATTATGAGTCGTTTGCTTTACCTGTCAGCCAACCCAGGGTAAAAACGCCTATATTATAGGACGAATCTTTTTGACTTTTGTCTATGACCACAAAACCCGGAAAGGAGGAACGGCGATCGCCCCGCTGGCGATCGTGGCTAGGCTATGGCACGGTGCTGTTGCTCTTGATGGCGGTGGCGGGGATTAGCAGTGGATTGTGGGCCTATCAGTTTGGACGGCGTGCCCTAGAGGGTGTTAACCCAGAGCCCAACAGCATACGGTTGCCGCCGCCAAAATCCCGTCCTACGGTGCCACAAAAGCCCCCAGCTACGCCCTCCCCCCAATCCTTTTTTTTGGATGAACGGGCGTTAGTTGGGGCGTTGCGGGAACAATTTGCCCAGGAATTGCGCGCCTATCACCGTCCCCCCGCGCTGTTTTACGATCCGACGCGCGATCCCACGGTTGCGGTCTATCGCCAACATCGGGAGCGGCTGGCGGCGCGGATTGCGGCCGTGCGGGCCGAGCTTCGGGTGCGTTCTGTGGATCTCAGCAGACCCTTAGCCGAATTGCCGCCAGTTCCTCGGGTAATTGGGGCAGCCGACGCCACCGAGGGCGGGCAACCATGACAAATCTGCCCAGTGTGTCGGTGCGGGAGCTGGCCGATTATTTGAACTCTGGCGCCAGTGGGGTTCAGCTTGTGGATGTGCGCGAAGCCGAGGAATTGGCGATCGCTGCCCTGCCCCAATTCCGCCACCTACCCCTCAGCGCTGCGGCCGAGTGGGGGCCAAAGATTCAGGACTACCTGGATCGATCCATGGAGGTGTGGGTTCTGTGCCACCATGGGGTGCGATCGGCTCAGATGTGCCTCTGGTTGCGATCGCAGGGATACGAGGGGGTGAAAAACATCCGTGGTGGTATTGATGCCTACAGCATGGAAATTGATGCGGCGGTGCCGTTCTATTAGTTGGGAGTTGGACATGCAGGTTGCGTTTCGGGAATGCGATTGGTTTGATTTGTGGGTGTGGGTTGAATTTGCCGACGCGCCCTCAGAGCGAGAAAAGCAGCTTTTAGATGAGGTGTTGGCTTCGTGGTTTTTGATCGGAAAATTGGGGGGGTTTAACGCCACCAATTTGCAGGTACAGGAATCGGGGGCGGATATCAGCTATTTGGACTATGACAACGATCTGGCAGAGGCGGAGCTGATGTCGGTGATGCACAACATGGGCGAGGTGGAGTACGAGGGTCTGTGGGCCCGATGCTGGTTTGATTTGGGGACAAGCGATGCGATCGCCCTTGATGGACTGCTGAACGTTTTGCGGCAGTTTGCCGTTGACTACGTTCCTCTGAAG
This sequence comes from Cyanobacteria bacterium UBA999, assembly GCA_002291895.1. Classification (GTDB taxonomy): domain Bacteria; phylum Cyanobacteriota; class Cyanobacteriia; order Pseudanabaenales; family Pseudanabaenaceae; genus UBA999. The sequence continues at coordinate 6,530 of DBAX01000058.1, read as the reverse complement.
CGGGTTGTGGTTGGTGGCACGGAACTCCCGGATGGCAGTGCGGTGGCGTAGGGAATGGGAACGGCTGCGGGCGGCGCTTTTGTTCTACACGGTGCTGCCCTTGACCGTTCCCCCGGAGCAACCCCTCAGCTTTGACGGCATTGCCCTCTATGCACCGCTCATTGGCATTTTTTTAGGCATAGGTCTGGCTAGCCTGGATCTGGGACTGACATTTCTGGGGCTCAGTGAGGGGTTACGGGCGGCTCTGGTGGTGGCGATGGGGCTTGTGCTGACGGGCGGACTCCACTGGGATGGGCTGATGGATACGGCCGATGGGCTGGCGGTACCCGATCGGGAACGCCGCTTGGCGGTAATGGCTGATAGCCGCAGCGGTGCCTATGGCGTCATGATGGCGCTGGTGGTGTTTGCGCTTAAGGTAGGGGCGATCGCCGACTTAGAACCCCAGGGACGCTGGCTCGCCCTCATCCACGGAGCCGCTTGGGGGCGCTGGGGGCAGCTATGTGCGGTGCGGCTGTACCCGTACCTCAGGGCTGAGGGTAAGGGCAGAACCCTCGGTGTCGGCATTGCCAATTTTTGGGTGTGGGCCCTAGCCGGACAGGGCTTGGCCGTGGGCGGAGCGGGGAGTTTGATCGGGTTTGGGACTAGCTGGGCGGTGGGCTATGGCCTGTTCCGCCGCCTGGGGGGGCACACTGGCGATACCTACGGGGCAACGGTTGAGCTGAGCGAGATGTTTATTTTCCTGGGATGGGCAATCGCCCGCCGACTGGAAAACCTTGCCCATGTTTGGTTCCCCGGCTAACCAACCGCACCCTAGAGACCACTGGTAGCCCGTTCTAGGCTGGCGATCGCCTGGTTGTAGCCAATCACGGCTTGGAGGAGATTTACCTCCGCCTGGGTAACGTCCCGCTCGGCTTGAATGACTTCAGTTTGGGTGCCCACGCCAGCACTGAGGCGCAAGCGGGCAAGGCGTAGGGCCTCAACTGCCTGCTGCTGGGCAATTCGGGCGGTGTCGATTTGCTGGCGACGGGACTCGGCCGTAAGAAACGATTGCTCAACTTCAAAGCGAATTTGCCGGGCCGCGGTTTCAAATTGATTTTCGGCAAGCTGGGCATCGGAGGTGAACTGATCCACCTGGGACTGAACCCGACCGCCATCAAACAGCCGCCATTCCAGTCGCGCACCCAAACGGTAGCCCGAGGCGATGCCGCCCACCGTTGAGAAATCATCCAGAAGGTCAACATTGGCAAAGAGATTGACCTGGGGCTGCAGGGAAGCTACGGCAGCGATCGCCCGATCCTGGGCAACCTGCCGCTCCAAACGGCGGCGATCTAGCTCGGCGCGGTTCCGCACTGCCAAGAGGATGGAGTCTTCGACATTCAGCCGCCACGGGGGTACTGGTTCGATCTTGTCGGCCGCGGTCAGCTCAACGGTGGGCGCAAAATCAAGGATGCGGGCCAGATCGCGGCGGGCAATTAATTGACTACTCTGGGCATTAAGCAATTCCTGCCGGGCATTGGCAAGCTGGACCTCAGATTGCAGGACATCAAATTTGGTCCCAACCCCCGCCCGCTCTAGGGCTTGGGTGTCGCGCAAACTCTGCTCGGCATTTTCCACCTGTTTTTGGCGAATGCGGAGGGTTTCATCGGCATTTTGCAGGGTGTAGTAGGCCGTAACCACCTCAAGGCGCACCTGTTGCGTTACCCGATTCAGTTCGGTTTCGGCAATCCGCAGGCGATTTTCCTGCACGCGAATGTTGGCATCCACGCCGCCAGCACTAAAAATGTTGTAGTCCAATTGCAGGGTGCCGCTAACGGGCTGGGAAATAGTGTCACGGCTAATGCCCGGTGGCGAAGCCACGTTGCTGAGGCGGGCCGAGGCAGAGTCGTTGAAGGTGTAATCGAGCCGCGCTGTGATGCTTGGCAGTCGCGCCGCCTCGGATTCACGTACTTCCGCTTGCAAGCGGGTAACGGCAATGCGGGCATCCTGAATGGTGCGGTTGGTGCGATTGGCCAGTTCGAGAATTTCAACCAACTTTACGCCTTGGCTGCGCTCTTGACGCACTTGGGCGGGTAGCTTGGGCACCACCAACGGGCGCACGAGGGGGATTTGTGGCAGGGATGCCACCCACTCCGAAAGTTGGGGCGGCGGGGTATAGATGGCAGAGGGCGCTCCTTCGGACAGGGGCATATCCCGCAACTCGAAGGAAGAACTAGCGGTCGCCATGGGAACAAAACGTGTGTCAGCTTCTAGGTCGGTGCCGCCGACGGGAAAAAAGGGTCCCAAGGGGATTTCCCGAATGCTAGCCGTGCGGATGAGCAGTGGCTGGGGGGCGGGATTGGCCGCCCGCAATAAACTTCCGTGGGCCGCACCACCGAAGATGCACAGGGCTGTAGAGCTACCCAGGGCCAGCGGTAGGAGGGCACCATTGCCGCGATTCGGGGGAAATAAGGGTACGGTTCGTCCCCAAATCAGACGACAGAATAATCGCTGCGTTAGACGTTGCATAAATTGCCGTTCACCACTACTCCAAAGGAACATTACCGCAGACCTCCCATAGTTTTGCCTGAGATCTACTTCACACCACCACGCCAACCATAGTACCAGAATCCTTTAGGGCCTTCATGCCCGCGGGGTCAGCAGGGTATGATCGGGTGCCCCGTTTGATGGCACGCATCATGGCTGCAGAACGTACGATCGCCGCTATTGACATTGGCACCAACTCCATCCACATGGTTATCGTCTTGATTAAGACAGCCCTGCCAAGTTTTACGGTTCTTGATTCGCAGAAAGAAACGGTTCGCTTGGGGGAACGGTGCGCCCGCTCCGGGAATTTAACCGAAGAAGCCATGGCCCGGGCGATCGCCGCCTTGGGTCGGTACCAACAGATCGGCCGCTTTCGCGGGGTAGAGGAAATTGTGGTCGTGGCCACCAGTGCCACCCGGGAGGCTCCCAACGGCAAGGAGTTTTTAGAACGCATCCAGCGGGAACTGGGGCTGGCGGTATCCCTGATTTCGGGGGCGGAGGAGGCGCGGCTGATTTACCTTGGGGTGCTGTCGGCCGTGGAAATGCGCGATCGCCCCCATGTGGTCATCGATATTGGCGGCGGGTCAACGGAGCTCATCCTGGGCGATGGGCAGGATCCCCAGTACCTCAGCAGTACCAAAATTGGCGCGGTGCGGCTCACGGATCTGTTCGTCACCACCGATCCTATTAGCTCCAGCGAATTTGCCCGCCTAACCGCCTACGTCCAGGGGATGTTGGAGCGCCCCACCGATGAGCTGCAAATTTTGCTCGATCGCCGGGAGATGCGCCTGATCGGTACTTCCGGGACGATTGAAACCTTTGCAATGCTCCACGCCACCCAGAGCTTGGGAGTGGTTCCTTCCCCCCTCCATGGCTATGAAATTCCCCGCGACGATCTGGAGGGTTTGGTGTTGCAGTTGCGCCGGGCTTCCCTGGGGGAGCGATCGCTCACCATCCGGCAGAAACGGGCCGAGATCATCGTCGCGGGCGGGGTGATTCTCCTAGAGGCGATGAAGCTGCTGGGGGCCACCAAGATCGCGTTCTGTCAGCGGGCCCTGCGGGAGGGGCTGATTGTGGACTGGATGTCCCGCCACGGCTACATCGAAGACCGCTGGCGCTACCAGAGCACGGTGCGCGATCGCAGTGTCAAAAAACTCGCCGACAAGTACCATGTCCAACTGCCCTATGCCCAAAAGGTGGCAGAGCTAGCGGTTAGCCTCTTTGACCAACTCCAGACCCAGTTGCCAGCCATGGCAGAATGGACAGCCACCGAGCGCCACTATCTCTGGGCCGCCGCCATGCTCCACAATGCTGGGCACCACATCAGCCACGACGCCCACCACAAGCACTCCTATTATTTGATCCGCTACGGCGAACTGCTGGGCTACACCGAGTCCGAGTTGGAAATTATTGCCAATTTGGCCCGCTACCACCGCAAAAGTGAGCCCAAAAAGCGCCACGATAATTTCCAGCGGCTACCCGATGAACGGGCCCAGCGGTTTGTGCGTTTGGTCAGCCCGATTTTACGGTTGGGGGTGGCTTTGGATCGGCGGCAAATTGGGGCGATCGCCACGGTGACCCTTCAGATCCAGGGAGACCAGTGTGCTCTTTTGCTGTTCCCCAAAAACCCTGAAGATCCCTGCACCTTGGAGCTGTGGAGTTTGGATTACAAAAAAGAGCCCTTTGAGCGGCAGTTTGGATTAAAGCTCCTGCCCCAATTGATTTCCCGGGAGTAGGGCATAGCCACGCCCCATTGCAGCGAGCGATAGATTCCATGGTGTGTTGATTTTTGAGGGTACGATGCTGCGCGTCAGTTCCCGGGACATCGCCCCCATGCCACGCCAACCTAGCAGTTTGGGGCGCTACACTACCCCGGTGGAACCGCCATAGTATGATGGCAACGTATGATGGCAACGTTTCAGCACCCAGCGATACCCTTGATTGAACTCTCCTTAAAAAGTGAATATGCGCTTCTAGCGCTGATGGAACTTGCCAACCACCATCGAGCCGAACAACCGCTGCAAATTCGCCACATAGCTCAGCAGCGCCACATTCCTGATCGCTACCTTGAGCAACTTCTGTCCACCCTCAAGCGCCATGGTTTGGTTAAAAGTCAACGGGGAGCCAAGGGCGGCTATTTGCTGGCCAAGCCCCCCGATCAGATGAACCTCCTCGAAATTATGTCGTGCCTTGAGGGCGTAACCGAGGTTCCTCGGGTTCCCGATCTCGAAGAATCCGTGGTGCGCTGTGTCTGGCGTCAGTCCCAACGGGCCGCGATGGGCATCTTGCAGTCCTGCACCCTTGAGGCGCTCTGCGAGCAGGAGCGCCAGCGCCAACTGCCCAATGCCATGTACTACATCTAGGGGTTTAGGAGGCCGCTAGATCCACCCGCACGGTGATGACGAGCTGCAGCACGTTGTCAGTACTAAACTCGGAAATCATTTGGGATGTGCGATATTCACTGTTGGGTTCGTTGAGTAGCCGCGACAGTTGCCCCAGGATTTTGGAGGCACCGCTTACCTCGGCGTTGGCGGTTTCTGAGGCGATCGCCAGGGGTAGTCCCTGATTTGCTCCCCTACGGCTGACATAGCGGCGCACCACGGACTGAAGGTTTCCTTTAGTCACTTTTTCTCCAAGGGCGCGGCCCAGGAGTCGCCACAATTTGTAGCCCACATCCCGAATGTAGGCCGGGTCGTAGCCAACGAGATCGGCAATTTGCTGATAGGTTTTACCTTGCCACGAATGGCGTAGAATTGCCTCCTGCACGTTACTAAGGCTGTGGTTAGGCAGCGCTTCATCAATAATTAGAAATGCGTCGTCAATGTCAATAGGTTTCATGGTTTTGGCCTCGGATAAACGAAAAAATCCAACGATGCAACAGCTATCAAAGCCGCCCTAGAGAAGCGTTGCCCCTACCACCAAGGGAGGTGGCACTAGGCTTGTGATCTGCCCTTAGAGTGGGGCGAAACCGCCAGCTCCGGGGAGGATCAAAGAAAGCAAGCAAACGGGTTTTTGTTACCAAAGCCAGGGCGTCGTCAATGGTTTCATGAGTATTCATAGGGTCACGCAGCGAAATTTTAAGTTTGCGCTACTCAACACAAATCCTCGAAACAGAGCTGCTGTTTTTTAAGTTTCAGCAAAGCTTAATCTGTTTAATGGGCTATAAACTAACACACTTCCCCTCTTTTTCAAGAGGTTTGATCAAGGCGATTCCTGACACTTACTGACCCTAAACCCTTTGCCTGAAAACAACCCGGGCGATCGCAACTTTTTAGATTGCCAGTTTGATCGCCAAAACATCCGATTTTATCTGGCAATTTCTTCCCCTTCAAGGTTTTTTTATTCCTGCTCCTAGGGGGTGGGAAGTGTTTTTTCGTTGCCGCAGGCGCCGTCTCCCACGACGCCAGGGATGCCGTTGCCATCGCCTACCGACTAAAATGGAGTAAAACATTAACTTTTGTATCCATCCCATGACAGCAACAGAATTCGCCATGCCGGCCAATGGATTTGTGGTGCCGATCGCCATTCTCGGAACCCTGGTAGCCCTGTATTTAGCTACTGCCCGCCGCTACCAGTCGGGGGCAACCGTGGCCCAGTCCTACGACACCTGGACCAACGATGGCATTCTGGAATTTTACTGGGGCGAGCACATTCACCTCGGGCACTACGGCCAACCGGCGATCGCCAAGGATTTTCGCCAGGCTAAGGCGGATTTTGTCCACGAAATGGTGCGCTGGGGGGGGCTAGAAAACCTGCCAGCGGGAACAAAGGTCTTGGACGTCGGGTGCGGTATCGGCGGCAGCAGCCGCATTCTGGCCCAGTCCTACGGGTTTGACGTACTGGGTATTACCATCAGTCCGGAGCAGGTGCGGCGGGCCCAGCTTTTGACCCCGGCGGGGCTTTCGGCGCGGTTTCAGGTGGATGACGCCATGAACCTCTCCTTTGCCGACGGCAGTTTCGATGTGGTGTGGTGTATCGAAGCGGGGCCCCACATGCCCGATAAGGCG
>DBAX01000073.1 GCA_002291895.1 Cyanobacteria bacterium UBA999 | reverse complement strand
CGCCCCTCCCGACCTCTACGTCTACGACCCGCGCATTCCCAACCCCAGCACCGCCTACGCTCCGGTCGATCAGCAATCCACCCACCTGCGCTGGGACTGCCTTGTCTACAGCACCGCTGTCCTCACCGAAGATCTCTGGCTCCACGGAATTGCCACCCTCACCCTCCATGCCACCAGCGATGCCCCCCAACCCTGCTGGGTCGCCAAGCTCCTTGACCTGTTTCCCGGCGATCGCCAGCAACTGATTGCCATGGGCGTGCAGCAAACCTCCCACTGCCCCGTGCCCATCGCCTTTCGTCCCACCGATTACGTTGTGCCCGCCGGGCATCGCCTGGGATTGGCGATCGCCTCCGCAGCCTTTCCCCTGGTTGCCCGCACCCCCGACCCCGCCGCCCACGTCCAAGATCTGCAGGAGTCCACCCAGCAGATCAGTTATGCCCCACCATCGATCCTGCACCTACCTTGGGGAACTTAAGAAAACGTAACGACTCTTACATTTTCTTGTCGCTGCCTCCCCTACGATGAATAAAAATAAAGCTTAAGATTGATGACCGTAGCGGTAATGCTATTCCGCTCGCTGTTGACTTTAGCAGATGTTTCCCTCGGATAGATAAGGATTTTTTAGGTCGAACTGGTGAGTAATGCCAATGGTCATGGTGCAACACATAGCTAACGTGCTCCTAACCCACGTTAACCACAACGATGGACGTCTGTGGCAGGCGATTTTGGAGTCTCAGGGGGTTGTGGTTGAGTACTCTTCCCACTGGATGCGGACGGCACCAATTCTTTTGGATGCCCTCAAAGCCCGCTATGCTCGGGGAGAGTCTTTTCCAGAAATGCTGGTTATGGATGTGGGCGTCCGACTGCCAGAATCCCGCAAGCTGCTCCAAGCTGGGGATGTGTGCCTGTGGTGCCAGCGCCACGTACCAGAGCTAAAGATCATTCTGCTCCACTCCGGTGCCACCCAGATTAGCGAACTGGAAAAGCGGTGGGCCCTACGGCGGGGGGCAACCGACCTCATGCCGCGGCTCAATCGCCACAACCTTCTATCGGTCGTTTTGAGGCTTACTTCCCTCCTGGGTCGTCCCCTAGCTCCAGAACCCCTCCACTACATTGCTGAGTTACTTACCTCTCAGGAAGTGGAGGAGGAAACAGTCCTGCAAAGCGCTCCCCCCGAGCCCGAACCTGTCAAAGCTGTGCCCGACGACACCGAGTTTGTGATTTATCGGGGCGTGCGCGTGCTGAAAAAGAAAAGTGCGGTATGAAAAAATTCAAAAGTCTCCTAAGTATCGGAATTGGAACCTTCCTCCTAACCCTAGCCATTGCCCACCCTATAAATGCCCAAAGCAGCAACGCCGATGTGCAGGGGCTCAGAACTGCGATCGACACCGTTTGGGTTGTGGTTTCGGGCATTCTCGTCTTTTTCATGCAAACCGGATTTGCCATGCTTGAGGCTGGGCTGATTCGTCGTACTGGCGTTGTGAACTGCCTGCTGGAAAACTTTATTGATGCGGCCGTAACGGTGATCGCCTTTTGGATGACAGGATTTGCCCTGGCCTTTGGACAGAGCGTATCCGGCATTTTTGGCAGCACCCATTATTTCCTCCTCGATGCACTCCAATGGGGTAGTGGCGGCGTGGAGTATGCCTCCGGTGCCGATGGGGCTTCCCTTGCTATATCCCGTCTTTCCTTCTTTTTCTTCCAATTTGCCTTTGCGGCCACTGCAAGTACGATTACGACGGGTGCCATGGCCGAGCGGACAAACTTCATTGGCGATCTGATCTACAGCTTTGTCCTTGGGGCCTTCGCCTATCCGCTGGTGGTTCATTGGGTGTGGAACAGTGGCGGTTGGTTGCAAAAACTGGGCTACCTCGATTTTGCTGGCAGCTCGGTGGTGCACACCTTCGGCGGGGTTACGGCTCTGATTGGGGCTTTTTTGTTGGGCAAGAGGGCAAACCGCGATTGGGAGCAGCTTCCACCGGGGCACAACATGAGTTTGGCAACCTTGGGGGCTTTTATCCTGTGGTTTGGTTGGTATGGCTTCAACGCTGGCTCAACCCTCAGCACGGAGAATGGGGGGCTGATAGGTCTCGTGACCGTGAATACAACTTTAGCTGGTTCAGCGGGGGCAATTTCTTCAATAATTTATGTCTACTCCCGCATTCAGAAGTGGCACTTGTTTGTTTCCCTTAACGGCTCCCTTGCCGGACTGGTGGGCATTACGGCGGGATGTGCCTACGTTGCTCCCTGGGCGGCCATAGCGATTGGCACAATTTCCGGAATATTGGTGATCGTAAGTGCCGATTTCATCGAGTCCCTACACATTGACGATCCGGTTGGGGCGTTTAGCGTGCACGGCACCTGCGGCGTTGTAGGTACGGTGATGGTAGGTCTTTTGGCCCATCCCCAACTGACTCCCAAAGGGCAAGGGGGGCTCCTTTTTGGCAACGGTAGCTTTTGGCTAGTTCAGATTACCGGTGCGCTAAGCATTGCCATTTTTGCGGCCCTTTTTGCTCTTCTTCTGTTTGGTACCCTCAATGCCCTTAAGCTTCTCCGGGTTCCTCCAGCTGCCGACAAGTATGGCATTGACGTTTACGAACATGGTGCTTCGGCCTACCCAGACACCTACTCGATTGATGAAGCTCTGATAAAAATGCTCAATGAGGGCGAGTAGCGCCACAGCGCTTACCACGGCATTTGGGCTTTCCGTGCCGTCCTATGATTTCCTATAGTGGGGAGAACTTACCTGCGGTTTCGTTGATGCCCCACCTGATTTTCCATAAACCCTACGGAGTCCTGAGTCAATTTGGCGATCGCACCGTTGAGGGCCGCGCCACGCTCAAGGACTACATCCCCATCACCGATGTCTATCCCGTGGGGCGCTTGGATCACGACAGCGAGGGGCTGATGCTACTCACCGATGATGGACGGATGCAGCACTGGCTGAGCGATCCCCGTTTTCGTCACCCCCGCACCTACTGGGCCCAAGTGGAGGGTATCCCCACACCGGAGGCGATCGCCCGGTTGCAGAATGGTCTCGAGATCCAGAACTATCGCACCCTACCCTGCGAGGTTGCCGTCATCACCCCGGAAGTACTGCCCCGCAATCCCCCCATTCGCCATCGGCTGACGGTGCCGACCGCCTGGCTGGTCTTGACGCTCTATGAGGGCAAAAATCGCCAAGTGCGTCGCATGACCGCCGCCGTGGGGTTGCCTACCCTGCGCCTCATTCGGGTGGCGATCGCCGATTTAAGCCTGGAGGATTTACCCTGTGGGACTTGGCGATGGCTCACGGAGCCGGAAATTGCTCGGCTCCAGCCCAAGAGCGTGAAACCTCAAAACCCGAGATCCGCCCGGGCAGCCTCAGCAAGGCGCAGCACCTCCTGAGTCGGCATCTGCTGCCAATTGAGGTCGCCAATTTCCCGATAGAACTGGGCATCGTAGGCGCGGGTTTGCACCACTACGGGCATGGGCACCGCGTGACCCAGTACCAAAGCCTGCTGCTTGGAATCGAGCTTGGCTAAAATCGAGCGCAATTCCCCACTGCCAGAAACACCCGTGAAAATTGCCTCAATATCCTTCTCATCATTGAGGAGTGCCGTGATCCGGGTACCGATTTGGGACATCACTTCGTTATCAATTCCCGAAGGACGCTGATCCACCACCAGCAGGGTGACAAAATATTTCCGCATTTCCCGGGCAATGGTGCCGAAAATCGTCTGCTTGGCCGTCATCGGCGCTAAAAAGCGATGGGCTTCTTCAATGGTGATCATCAATTGGGGCGGGCGATCGCTGATGTTTTTCGTCTGCATAAACCGCTCCGCTTGGCGCACGTAGGCGTGGTGAATCCGGCGGGTAATAATGTTGGTGGCCAGCATGTACGAGAGCAAATTGGACTGGGAGCCAAACTCAATCACAATGTGCTGTTCCTGGGCGATCGCCCGCAAAATCCGTTCAATATAGTTTTCTGGGCAGGTGGCACGAATGTATTTGAGGTCATCAAGCCGAGTGAGTTTCCGCTGCAACGCCATGATTGAGGACTTATTCCCCATCTTCTGCTCGCAAAAATCTTGAATCTCTCCATTGGACATCTGCAACAACTGGGCGATCCAATGCTTCCCAAACTCATTCCGCAGGATAATCGCATTCTCCAAACTCGCCTCCGAAAGATTGAGTTCTTCCCGAATCAGCATCAAATCTTCCACATCAATCTGGTCGTAGCTAATGGAAAGTTCCTGGGCATCCCGAACTCCCCGACGCTTTGTCGAATCGGGATCGAGGGTAAAAATCTGCACTTGGGAGGGAAACAGCTGCCGCAGCCCCTTGACGGTGTGGAACTGCTTCCCTTCGGTGGCCGCTTCCCAGCCATATTCCGAATGCATGTCAAAAATCAAATTCACTGCCGCCCGTTTGCGGATAATTCCCGACAACAGCAGCCGAGCAAGGAACGACTTCCCCGTGCCCGATTTACCGAAGATGCCATTACTGCGCTCCACAAGACGATCTAGGTCGAGGCAGACAGGCACGTCCATGTCGATGGGTCGCCCAATGACGAAATTACGCCGGTGGGGGTCTTCCTCCCAGCCAAAGACAACCCGGAAGTCGCGCTCCGAAGAGTCAAAGACTTGGCTGAAGTGCTGGGGCACGGTCTTAACCGGCAGCAAGCTGTAGGCACTCGAGGGTTCCTCAACTTTGCGCCGTTTATTCTTTTTTGTCGTTGTTTCCGTAAGTAGGTCGAGGGGATTATCGGGCACAAACATCAACATGGGCGTCAGGTGAATCGTGCCGTAGGTGCCTGTCCCTGACAGTACTTCCGTAAAAAAGGTATCGCTGGGGTCGGGGGGATTGGCCATAATGCGCGGTGATGCCGTACCGAGAATGACATCCGTCAGCAGGCAGAAAAACCGCGATCGCCGCCCCTGGACAACCAAGAACTTACCCACGCGCAATTCTTCAACCGAAACCGAACCGTGGAGGCGCACCTCCAATCCCTCGCTCAGGGAACCCTGTACTACAATACCCAAAGGCTGCAGATCGCCCATAGAAGCCATTTCCCGATTTTTCCTAGGGTATCAGAAAAAACCTCGCTTCCTTCCATTCCCCCCATCAAAGTGCCAACGGAGCGCGATTCCCTCTTCCATCGCTCCAGTGCATGGCGATTTATAACTGTATGGCTATAAAGTTTGTGCTACGATAGAAAAAAGTTGCTTAAGCTACAAAGTGCCATGATGCCCTACGTCCTTTACGCGCTGCTGCTAGTGGGTGTGCCCTACCTTTTCTGGAAGTTGGTACAGCCCTTTGTCTCCTGAGGGGTTCCTGGGATTTAGAGCATAAAAAAACCGTTAGCCGGAGCTAACGGTATGGTTATAGATACGTCGCTAGTGAACTTATTATCCCGAGGCCACCAGCCTCGGACGGTGACGGGTGCCACCCCGCCTCTGTGAACCACATCAGGTGATCGCGTGACGCGCATCACAGTCCGCAAGGGCCGCTTTGAGGTAAGGATTGACCAATTCTGGGGCTTCATCCTGGGGACAATGGCCAACGCCCTCAAAGGGGACAAAGCGTGTCACCGCAGGATAGTGCTGCCACGCCCGGGCCAGGGCGATCGGCTCCCAGGGATCGGCCGCACCCCACAATATCGTGGCGGGACAGGGCAGGGCAGCGAGCAAGTCCTCCGGCGTTGGCCCTTGGGAATACCGCACGAAGGCCATAAACACATCCACGGCGCCGGGATCCTGGGCTGGTTCGAGGAGGAAATCGATCAGCTCGTCGGTGATGGCTGCACGGCGAGCATAGGCCTGCTGGAGAATATTGCGGACGCTCCGTCGCTGGCGCACTTGATCGAAGAAGATCTGGGCGATCGCCCGATTTCCCAGGATCTGCTGCACCCACTGGGAGCCAAAACGCCGATACCACGGTAGCCCGGCCTGTTTCCGTTCGTGCAGCAACCGCAGGGAGCAGTTGAGCAGCACCACCTGCGGCACCCACTCAGGAACCATTACCGCAGCTTGCATCGCGGCGATCGCCCCAACGGAGTTGCCCACCAAAATCGCTGGGGAACCCACCACCTCCGCCAAAAAATCTGCCACCTGCTGCCCCCAAGTTTCAAAGGTATAGGGCAGTTCCGGCGTCGGGCGGGGTTTGTCCGAGCCGCCGAAGCCCAACAGGTCAATGGCGTAGATGCGCCCCACCGCGCTAAGTTCCGGGATGTTTTTACGCCAGTGCCATCGCCCTGCCCCAAAACCGTGGATCAGCACCATTGCGGGGGCATCGTCCGCCGCCTGGGCCGCCCAGTAGCAAATCCGGCGATCGCGCCAGGTCCAAAACCGATCTTCCATAGTTTCTCAGCGCTCTGCGGATGTCCTTCTTCTTTTACCATTTCTACTATAGGGCGCAGACTTCCCCAACTCCCCGCGCTCGGATCGGTCTTCCCCCCATAGGGCAACGGTTCTCCAGACTTCCGCCCTTGGCGAAGAACTTTGATAATGGGAGCGTGAACGAAACAGTTCCCTAATGAACGCACTTCACACCCTAAGAATGCAAGGAGGAATGTACTATGTTGATTCGTTGGCAGTCTCTTCCAGAATTTGAACTTATGCGCCGTCAGATGGATCGGTTCCTGAGCGAAGCCACCGGGCTGACCACCGATGAAAAAGATCGGTCGTGGTTGCCCGCAAGCGAGCTGCGGGACGACGGTGATGCGCTGACGCTGCGCGTCGTGATTCCTGACATCAATCCCCAGGATCTCGATATTCAGGTAACCCGCAACTCCGTTTCCATTAACGGCGAACGCACTGTTACCCGCCATGGGGACAAGGAAAGCCAATATTTCTGGAGTGAAGTCCAGTACGGCAGGTTCCAACGGGTGTTCCAATTGCCCGCACCGGTGCAAAACGAGGAGGTCAAGGCAGACTACCAAAATGGAGTTTTGGTGCTGACGTTGCCCAAGACCAACGAGGTAAAAGCGTTTAAAGTGAGCCTCCCCACCGCCTAGTTGAGGTAGGTGTATCGCCTCCTAGAGCTCCATTGTTTGGCTGCCCTTTCCTGGATTCAGGGAAGGGCTTTTTTTTGCTCAAACTGGGATAATGGGGAAGCACCCAAGACTCGCGGCCCTGACCATGCCCCCACGGATCAAACTCTTTGGACTCCTCCTTGCCACTGGCGGCGTTGCTGTCACATTTACTGGGGTTGAACTTCTCCGGGAAGATCTGATCCTCGCAGGAACGCTGATTTTTTCCCTGTTTACCCTGCCAATTCTGCTGCCATTTCTTTACACAATTTTTCGCAAATCCCCCCTCGGTGTCCATTGGGATGTCACCTTTGCCTCGGCATTGACGTTCGCCACCCTGTTTTTGATTGGCAACTACACCCGCATTGACAATAAGTTTTGGGAATGGGTGGGTAAGCTGGACTGGGAAAAGGGAGTTCCGGGGGCGATCGGCGCCGCTGGACAGGTGGTGATTGCCATTTTGGCCGTTTGGGTTGCCGGGCGGCAAAATGAGATCACCGAAAAGCTGACGACCCAGCAGAACGTAATTACCCAGCAGCAGACCATCGACGCCTACTTCCAAGGAATTTCCGAACTAATTCTGGACGAAGAAGGGCAAATGGAGGATTGGCCCCTAGAGCGGGTGATTGCTGAGGCGCGGACTGCTGCCCTCTTAGCCAGTGTTGATGCCGGCGGTAAGGCTAAGGTGATTCGGTTTCTCTCCAGTGCCAACCTGCTCACTCCCCTGCGACGGGATGGCATGCTGGGTCGCCCCATCCTTGATGGCTCCGGGGGGTACGTTGTGGATTTGGAGACGGGTGTGCGGGTGATCAACCTCGGCTCCATGCTGGCGGGAAAGGATCTCAGCTACACGGATTTACGGCGGGCGGTCTTTACGGGTGCCAATTTGACCCGGGTCAATTTCGAGGGCTGCAATCTGACGGGGGCTGATTTTACTGGCGCAATTCTGTTGGATGCCAACCTGCGGGGGACGGATCTTACGGGGGCGCAGTTTTTCCACGGTCACGACGTGCCCGCTGCGACTCCCCGAAGCCGCACAGAGCTGCCCAATTTCCGGACAGGGGCTCAAACTGGGGCAGTGGTGGAGGGCGTGGATCTCACGGGGGCGATCGGCCTATCTCCGGAGCAGCGGCAGTACCTATGTGCCTGGGGCGGAACGGAAACGCGGCGGACAGTTCCCGGTGGATGCCGCTCCATCTCCAATTTGATAAAGGAATCCTGACTGTATCCTGCCTGACCGGCGATCTCAAGCGATCCCATCTCCCCCCATTGCGGGAAGGTCGGGCAGAACGCAAGAAGGGTCTGACAGAAGGCTGCCAGACCCTAGGGGGAACTAATTTTCACGTACACACAAGTTAGGGTTTACAGTCCGCAGATTTACTTCATCATCACTTGCAATCACTATTGTCAAACGTTCATTCGCTTGTCTAAACATCTAGAAATCAATCGGTAGGCATCGATCACTAGCGTGTTTTCAGACCTAGTTGCAAATATGGAATGCCATAAGGAAGAAATCTACATCCGGTGAGCTAGGGAGGAGGCACAGCCCATTACTCAGTCTGCCTTGAGAGGTTTTCTTTTCTCTCTTTGTGCCTGAATTAAAAATAGCAAAATTTCCCCCTAGTAGACAAAAAAATAGCCGAACTGACATATAAGTTAACCAGCTCGTGCGATCGCCCAGACTCTATTTGTTGTTTGGGATTTGTTTGGGCAGATATCAATGCCGAGGTGCCCCCCTGTCTAGGATCCTGAGGAGTACTGCAGGCAACGGCGTTGACAAAGTTGATTTCCTGTGCATAATTGCGGCAGCACGAGGGACATAGCATGTCGGAAGATCGGGGAAACAGTCGGCCGCCGGTGGTTGAGTTTCAACCAGATCGGGATATCTTGATTTGGTTGGTGCAGTCGCGCCAGGGGGAAGAGCGCCTGAGCGATACCATCAACCGCAAGCTGCGCGGAACGATGGAGCTAGAAGAGCAGGAGCCGACGGAACCGACGGATAGATTTGGCGTGTCGCCGGTCAAGGCTGACGAGGCTGAGGAATCCAAGGTGATCCACATTGAGGAATTTCTTCGGCGGCAGGAAGAGGAGCCGCCGGATACCCCCCAGGGTTGAGAATTTGCTACACTCTGGGCACAGTTTTTTGGTGGGTTGCTATGGCTCTCAATCGAGTGCACCTTGTGGGTCGGGCGGGTCTGGATCCGGAGATGAAGTACTTTGAAAGCGGCAAGATGGTCTGCAATTTCACGCTGGCGGTGAATCGTCGCACCAGCAACCGGGACGAGCCGCCGGATTGGTTTGACCTAGAAATGTGGGATAAAACGGCGGAGGTGGCCAAGAACTATGTCAAAAAGGGCAAGGAAATTGGTGTCATTGGTTCGCTGCGGATTGAGAGCTGGCGCGATCGCACGACGGGGGAGGAGCGCTCTAAGCCAGTCATTCGGGTAGATCAGTTGGTGCTACTGCGCTCGCGGCGGGACAGTGAGGGCTCGTCGGACTATCGGGATGATTTTTAGTCCGGGCGATCGCCAGGGACTGGTCGCTGAGGTCAAAGTACTGGTGGAATTTGTCGGTAACCTGGAGCCAGTAGGAGCGTCCGTCGGCTTGGCGTCGTTTGCGAATAAAGCCTAGCTCGATGAGTTCGCGCACGTGATCGTAGGCACCGGAGCCCCGCAGTTCCACAAGTTCGGATTGGGCGATCGGGTTTTTGAGGGCGATCGCTGCGAGGGTGCGCAATGCTCCCAATCCCAGATCCGAAGGGATAACCTGCTGGACGAGGGGGGCAAAGTCCTCCCGCAGCCGCAGAGCAAAACCGGCGGCAGTCTCCTGAATTTCTAGGGCAGTATCGCGGTGGGCGAAGTCGGCAATGAGATCCAGGAGTCCGGCTTCGGCATCGGCGACGGGGCAAGACAGCAATTCGGCGATCGCCCCCAAACTCAGGGGTTGTCCTTTGAGGTAGAGAATCGCTTCAATGCGCAATTTGAGGGAAGAAGGTTCCATGGACACCAAGTAACTGGGGTGGGGGTGGGCACCTGCTATACACAGCGCCGGAAGCATTTTATGCTGTTGGTACCTTTTCCCATACTGCGTCATGAGTACCTATTTGGTGTTTCCCAGCATTGAGGCAGCGGCAACCCATTGCAGTTACCTGTCGCCCCAGTACCGTGAGGCGCAGTTGCAGGAGGCCCTGCAAAGCTGGGAGGAAGAACCGTCCTTTTTAGCGGCGGCAGCATGGCTGGCCGAAGGGCACCACCCCATGGAAAAACTGCCTGCCCTCGGGGGGATGGTGGTCGATTTGGAGGCAGAGCAGGCAGCCGATCTGTCCCGGGCTCTGGGGGGGCGGGCCCTGATCCTGCGCAATCGGGCGATCGGGATTATTCCGGCGGAGCAAACCCTGCGGGAGACGAAGGAATCCCTAGCAGATACCGATCTCTGGCACCTGTCGGCCCTGGGGTTAACAGCGGCGCGGCAGAGCGGCTACGGTTTTACGGGGGCTGGAGTTCGGGTTGCGGTGCTGGACACCGGACTTGACGGCAACCATCCAGAGCTGCGGGGAAAAGTAGTGGAGAGCTATGACTTGACCACATCGCCCCGTAGACCCGTGCCAGCGGAAGATACCGATCCCCACGGCCACGGCACCCATGTGGCCGCCCTCATTGCTGGCGATCGCGTGGGTGTGGCACCGGGGGTAGACCTCATTAACGGACTGACCGCGCGACGGGCCAGGGCGGATTTGGCGGGATTGTTGGCGGCCCTAGAACAGGTGGCAACCCTCAGTCCGGGAGTCAACATCCTCAATATTTCCCTAGGTCAGCCCACCCACCCCCTAGACCAACAAACCGATGATTTTTTTGATGCGGTTTTCCAACGCCTCACCCGCATTGGCATTCTACCTATCGCCGCCATCGGCAACAGCGGTCGCGATACTACCTGTAGCCCCGGCAACTGTCGCTCGGTACTTTCGGTGGGAGCAGTGGAGCGCACCGCCGGAAACGCCCTCAGGGTTTGGAGCAGCAGCAGCAGC
>DBAX01000075.1 GCA_002291895.1 Cyanobacteria bacterium UBA999 | reverse complement strand
TTAGCTCCAAAGTTCGAGGTCTGAGGTCGAAAGTCCGAGTTCTAAGCTCGGGGAGTCGCCCTTTTAGCTCCAAAGTTTGAGATCTGAGCTTGGGGTGCCGTGCTTTTAGCTCGAAAGTTCGAGGTCTGAGGTCAAAGGTTCAAGATCTAAGCTCCAAAGTTCGAGATCCGAGGTCGAAGGTTCAAGGTCTAAGCTCGGGCGAACATCTCCAATGCTGCGGAGCAGGTGGCGCTTTAAGCTAAAAAAAGTTCCTATTGAGGCTTGGAGTTTCCAGGAAAAACCTCTGCCGCTGCGGCCTTCCTAGCATCCCATCCGTTTCCATCACGCGGGGCGCAACCAGTCGGGCAAGTCTGCGGGAGACTGCCAATCGAGCAAAGCTTCTCCCAATTGCTCCAGTTCCTCTTGGGGCAAAGCCGCGATCTGCTCCTGTTGCGACAGACTCAGTTTGCCAAAGCGCCGGGATAGCTGGCGGATCAGCAGTTTGACCTCGCCCAGCTGCACGCCCTCGAACCGGGCTTCCTGATAGACCCGCGTTTGCTTCAATTCATTCAAACCAAACATCGCTTCAATCTCCTGCCAACTCAATGTGTCGAATTTATACACCAACACTGTTTCCATCAAGTCTACCATCAGCCGCTGGCGGCTTGGCTCGGTAATGCTTTGCAGCCGTTGTCTCAGTTCCGAAACTTTGACTAGAGCCTGTTTGGCGGGGCAGACTATGAGCGCGATCATGCTCACACCGAGAGATGGGTTAGCCCCATCCGGCAATCGATTCAAATAGAAGATGGTGATGTTGCCAGACAGCAGTTGATATTTCTGTGACAGTGGCGGCAATTGATGTTCCCTAGCGACCCAAATCACAAAATGCCAGTTGGTTACCCGCTCATTTTGCGCCAGATAGAGCATGATTTCGGGAATGGTGCGATCGTAGAAACGGCGATCTTCCTGAAATTGCACTTCTATGAAGTAGGTGGGGAACTCAGGTGTGCGACCTTCAAAGACACCGTCAAGGCGAAAGGCGGTCTGTTTTACTTCTACAGAGGTAAAGGTATAGTTTTGGGCAACTTCTCCGGGCTGACCGCGAGTACCTCAAAAAAGGCGGCGGGGTATTCCTGCAAAAGACGGTAGAAGATGGAATCAGTTTTCATGGGGCGGATTGTAGCATGGCGTTCTATCCCCCTTAAAAAGAAGGATTTAGGAGGACACTTCTCTCGGTGGCGCTGCTATCCCCGCCTTGGGAAAGGGCAATGAGAGTCCACACATTCTTTTGAATAAGGAGGAAGGGGGAGAAGAGATATGCTCTATCGCAATTGCAGGATGCATTCAGGAGCCCGCTAGGCTCAGCCAATATTGATAGAGGAGGTATAGAGAAACTCCCGTTAATTGGAGTAGGGTGAGGGGCAAGCCATAGCGCAGAAATGTGTTGAAACTGATGCGGCGGCCATGCTGCTCAGAAATGCCGGCGGCCACAATGTTGGCTGATGCCCCAATGAGGGTGCCGTTTCCTCCCAAGGTGACACCATAGAGAAGTCCATAGAACAACGGCAATACCGTGATGGGAATCGTCGTTGCTGAGGCAGTCATAAGGTTGGCGGTAACGGCGTAGTTGCGTAACAGGGGAACCATAGCCACCATTAAAGGGATATTGGGAACCAGGGCCGATAGAAAGCCGGAAACCCATAGGATGAGTAGGCTCCCAATGAGAATGTTCTGCCCGAGGATTTGGGAGAGAAGGTTGGAGAGTCCGGTAATGACTCCGGTGCGTTCAAGGCTGCCCGTAATCACGAAGAAGCTCATGAAAAATATCAGGGTGCTCCAATCCACATCGCTAAGGATGCGAGGCACAGTATCGACTTTGCTGTGCTGGGAAAGTAGGAGGGCTAGGGTGGCTCCCATAAGGGCAACACTGGCGGGAGAAACGGGATAGGGTAGATTCTCGCCAATGATAAAGAAGATGAGAACGAACAGGGTGATAAGCCCTCCCACGATGAGGATGCGGGGATGATTGAGGCGGGGCAGGGGCATTTTTTCGAGGTTGGGGATCCGAATTTGCCAGGTGTTGCGGAACAGCCACGGTGCTGCGGCTAGGGCGATCGCCACGGAGATCAGCCCACTGAGCCCACAGCGTCCCAGATAATCCAAAAAATTAATCCCTATGGCCTCTCCCAAAATGAAGGTTACGGGGTCGCCGATGAGGGTCAGCAACCCGGCACTGTTGGCGGTGAGCACCATGAAGATAATGAGGGGAACGAAGTCGATGCCGAGTTCGAGGGAGAGGGGGGGCAGCAGCGGAGCCAACAGCACAACCGTAGTGGCATTGGGCAAAAAAGCGGAGAACATGGCCGTTAGGAGCGCAAGGCCGACAAGCAGGCGATCGCCCCGACCGTTGGCTAGAATCACCATCTGGGTAGCGAGGTATTCAAAGATACGGGTGGGTTCAAAGGCCCGCACCATGACCATCACGCCAAAAAAAAGGGCTAGGGTGCTGTGGCTGTTGCCGATGTAGGTGATGGCTTCGGGCAAGCTCATGATGTTGGCAAAAACCAAAACCATCGCCCCAAGCAGGGCGGCGATCGCCATGTGAACCCATTCGGTCATCAGTAAGAAAATTGTGACCGCAAATACGGCGATCGCCACGCCACTCTGCCACGTACCTACCATAGAACCTGAACTTTGCTATGTGGATCGGCTCATTATAGGGGTGGGCTCGGGCACGGTGGAGAGAAAGACTTTCTATAGTTACCTGCCCCAAGGGGGCGGTTGCGGTAAAGCAGGAGGTTTTGTAAAATGCCGTGGTTTAGATTCTGCCCACCTAGGTGCTGCTGTTGAAGGGTTTACGGAATTTGGTGGTTGTTGGTTTTGCTGTGGGGGGGCTGCTTTCCTCTGGCAGTGCCTTGGCCCAGCGGCTGCCGCGATCGCAGGTGAGCGATTTGATCCGCCAGGGGCGAGAGCTTTGGGAGCGGGATGATGTGGTTGGGGCGATCGCCGCCTACCGGCAGGCCGTAACCCTCGAACCCAAAAATGCCCAATTGCACGTGAGTTTGGGGTTTTTGTTAACCCAGCAGGAGCAGTATGCCGAGGCCCTACGCCATTTTGACCTCGCCCTAGGTCTTGATCGCCGCAATGTGCGGGCCCACATGGCCCGGGGGTTCACGGCGGCCAAGCTCCAGCAGTTCCCCCAGGCAATTCAAAGCTACGAGCGGGCTATTCAGCTTGATCGCAAGAATCTGGATGCCTACTACGGGCTGGCCTACGTCCTGACGCGGGCAGAGCGCGTTCCCCAAGCCCAGCAGGTCTACCGCCAAATTATGACCCTAGCGCCGCGGGACGTGCGGGCCTATCTACACCTGAGCTATCTCCTCCAGCAGCAGGATAAGCTCCGTGAGGCGTCGGCAGTGCTGCTGCAGGCGGATCGGATCGCGCCCCTCAATGCGGATGTGTGGTTTGCGATCGCCAGTGCCCTAGCGGCGGAGGGTAAAACCGAAGAAGCCCTCGAGAAGTACCAGCGGGCCCTCAGCCTCGATCCGCGCCATGCGGAAGCGAATCAGGGAATTGGCGACATTATGCAGCAGCGGGGAAATTTTGGCGAGGCGATCGCGGCTTACCGTCGGGTGGCGGCCCTGCGCCGGGACGATCCCCAAGTGCATTGGCTGATTGCGCGGCTCTACTTAGAGCAAAATTCCCTCTCGGGGGCGATCGTGTCGTTTCGCCAAATTCTGAGTATCGATCCCAACGACCCCGATGCCCATCTAGCCCTTGGTGATGCCCTCGGGCAGCAGCAACGTTGGGGGGAGGCGCGCCAAAGCCTTGAGCAGGCCGAAGCCCTATTCAAACAGCGCAACAATTCCGATGGTGTAGCCCGGGCCCGCCGCCTGCTGCAGCAACTCCCGGCTTCCCGTCCCTAAATCACTCTGGCACTACCCATGACGTCGCCACCCTCACCCCCGCGCCCCAAGTTTCCACGATGGCCGAACCGGGCATGGCTGGCGGTAAAACTGGGAATTAGCGATGGGCGGAAGTACGAGGTCTATCGGGACATTGCCCAGGCGGCCACACTCAGGGATTTGAGCTACTGGCTCCAGGTGCTGGCGGCAGCGGTGATCGCCACCCTGGGATTGATCCTCAACAGCCCAGCGGTGATCATTGGCGCAATGCTGATTTCGCCCCTGATGGGGCCGATTCTCTCCCTGGGGCTGGGGCTGGCAGCGGGGGATTTCATTCTCATCGTGCGGGCGCTGGTTAATCTCACCATCAGTTGTGCCCTGGCGATCGCCTTGGCGGTGGGGGTGGTGCTGCTGTTGCCGTTCCGCGAAATCACCGCAGAAATTGCCAATCGCACGCAACCCAATGTCCTGGACTTAGTTGTGGCCCTGGGGTCGGGGGCGATTGGTACCCTTTCCACCTGCCGTCCCATTGCCGGTGTTGTCACCTCGATTCCGGGGGTGGCGATCGCCGTGGCTCTGATGCCACCCCTATGCGTGGTTGGCTATGGACTGGGAATTGCCCTATCGCTCAGCGTCCGCACCGGACTGGCAACCGCAGCGGGGGGTGGGTTGCTATTTCTGACCAACTTGGCGGCCATCACATTTATGTCCATGCTGGTATTTCTATCGATCCAGGTTGACACCCCCACGGTGCTGGCGGAGATGGAGGGGTGGGATGGGAACGATCTGGAAACCGCACTGCTCCAGCGTTTTTTGGATCGCTACCCCTGGGGACATCGCCTGCGGCGGGTGGGGTACGTGCAGGGACGGATTTTGGTGATGATGGCCATCATTGGTGCCCTAGTGCTGCCCCTGGGCAACTCCTTTGAAAGGCTGCGCCTGGAACTGGTGCAAAGGCAGCAGCAGAGCGAGGTTCAGCGGTTGGTGCGGCAGCTATGGCAGGAGCGCCTGGCCCGAACGACCGACGGACAACCCCGCTCCCAAATCAATCGCTTGCAGGTACTGCTCCTAGGGGAACAGTTGGTTGTGGAGCTGACGGTGATTAGCACCGAACCCCTCAGTCGGGCTGAACGGGAGGACTACACAGCTTCCCTGGCAAAGGCTCTGGGGCGATCGCCGGAAACCCTACGCCTAGACCTGATCGAAGTGCCTACGGTAGCCCAAAACCTGGCCGATACCGCCGCTCTGCCCGACCCGCTTCAGTCCTTCTCTTCGGCGGAGCAGCAAGCCGAAGTACTCAGCCGCCTTGAGCAGCAGATTCAGTCCCTTCCTTTGCCCCAAGAGCAGCAGTTGGTCGATGGGCGGATCACCCTCGGTGGCGATCGCCCCCCGGAAGTCACCCTCGTCCATTTGGGCCCCCGCCCCTTGGGTGCCGAAACCCGGGCGGTGCTTACCCAAGTCCTGCAGGAGCGGCTGGCGCTGGCGCAGGTAACTTTACGGTGGCAGCACCTCAGCAGCCAGCCACGGATCCTCGCCTTTGTGCCTAGGCAGGCCGTTCTTACCCCCGCGGGTCAAAAAGTGGTGGATGAATTGGTCGAAATTCTCAAACTCTATCCCCGCCTGACCGTATTCCTATCGGTGGTGGCGGACAAGACCGATCCGCCCACCTTGGCCCAGCAGCGCCAAAAGCTGATTGAGACGCGCCTCCTCAGGGAGGGGCAGATCGCTCCGACTCGCCTAGGGGTGCTGCAATCTGGTAGCCTAGCTAACCAATCTGCCCTTCAGTTGGTACTTACCGATCCATGACCTTTCTGACCCTCCCTCCCGCAACCCAAGGATTACGTGGGCGCATCACCGTACCCGGCGACAAGTCCATCTCCCACCGCGCCCTGATGTTGGGGGCGATCGCCGCGGGCACGACCACCATTCGGGGGTTGCTGTTGGGGGAAGATCCCCGGAGCACAGCCGCGTGCTTTTCTGCCCTCGGGGCAAGCGTTTCGCCCCTGAACGACACCCTAGTCACGGTAGAGGGGATGGGGTTGGGGGCATTGGCGGAGCCCCAGGATGTGCTCAATGCAGGCAATTCGGGCACCACCCTGCGGCTGATGCTGGGGCTGCTAGCGGCCCAGCCCCGGCGATTTTTTACGGTTACGGGTGACGCTTCGCTGCGATCGCGCCCCATGAAACGGGTGATCCATCCCTTGCAGCAAATGGGCGCGGAAATCTGGTGTCGGGCAGGAGGGTACGCCCCCTTGGCGGTGCAGGGGCAAAGGCTGCGCCCCCTTGATTTTCAGTCTCCGGTGGCTTCGGCCCAGGTGAAATCTTGCCTCATGCTGGCGGCGCTGACCCTGGAGGGGGCGGTGACGATTACGGAACCGGAAAAATCCCGGGATCACAGCGAGCGGATGATGGCTGCCTTTGGTGCCGATATCGCCGTCGATGGACTCAAGGTGACGGTGCGGGGTGGGGCACCCCTCCGGGGACAGGAGGTCACCGTGCCCGGTGACATCAGTTCGGCGGCCTTCTGGTTGGTGGCGGCCACCATTGTGCCCGATTCCGAACTGGTGCTGGAAAATGTTGGCGTGAACCCCACCCGGACGGGGGTGCTGGAGGTCTTGGCAGCCATGGGGGCCGATGTGACCCTCATGGAAGAGCGCCTCGTGGCCGGCGAGCCCGTAGCCGATATCCGGGTGCGCTCCGCCCAACTCCAGGGGACTGCCATTGCGGGTGCAGTTATTCCCCGGCTGATCGATGAACTGCCGATTTTGGCGATCGCCGCGGCCTATGCCCAGGGAACTACCCAGATTCGGGATGCGGCGGAGTTGCGGGTGAAGGAGTGCGATCGCATCAGCGCTACGGCCACCGCCCTCCAAGCCATGGGCGTAGGGGTGACAGAACACCCGGATGGACTGGATATTCTCGGTGGAACGGCGCTGAAGGGCACGGATGTAGAGAGTTACCAAGACCACCGCATTGCCATGAGTCTGGCGATCGCCGCCCTCGGAGCCCAGCAGCCCATCCGTCTCCACGGTGCCGAGTGCATTGCCATCTCCTACCCCGGGTTCCTGACCACTCTGGAGCAGTTCCGGTGACGACCGCCAATCCTACTCCTTCGCCGAGCTCCATCCGCCGGGTGCGGGTACGGGAGCACGTCAACCCCCTGGGAATCCAATACCAACAGCCGACCCAGCCGCCGGACTGGACGGAAATCTATCGCCCTTGGGGGCTTCCCCTCAGCCTCGACATTGGCTGCGGTCGCGGCGAGTATCTCTTGCAGATGGCCCAACGGCATCGCGATCGCAACTTTCTGGGCCTAGAAATTCGCCAGCCCCTGGTGCACTCTGCCAACCAAGCCCGGGACGCCCTCGCCCTGACCAATTTGCACTACCTCTTTTGCAACGTCACCCCCACCCTGCCGGGACTGCTGCCCGCCAACTCGGTGCACCAAGTGACGATTCAGTTTCCCGACCCCTGGTTTAAGCGGCGGCAACAAAAGCGGCGCACCGTTCAGCCGCAGTTGGTGGCTACCCTAGCCCGATTGCTGATCCCCGACGGTGAGGTACTCCTGCAATCGGATGTCCTGCCCGTGGTGATCGCCATGATCCGCTGCTTCGAGGCCCAGGGGCAATTTGTCAATCAAGCTGGCCCGGGACAGCTCGCCGCCGATGGGGTTTACCCCGAGCATATTCCCACCGAGCGGGAGCGCTGGACCCTCCACAAGGGGGCGCCGGTCTATCGGGGATATTTCCGTCGCCGCTAGCGATACACTGGCATCAACCCTAACTTGGCTGCTCCATGAACGCCCAATGGCACTGGCATGACCATATCCTTACCTGCTCGCTGCTAGCACCCTTTCCCCACGGCTTTTTTACCCGCACCCATGCCCCCCAAGCCCCCGAACAACTCCATCGCCACTATTTTGGTACCGGCGCGGCCTACAGTGTCAAACAGGTGCATGGCAGTGCCCTCTGGCGGGTCCAACCCCAGGAAGTTGCTCCAGAAGCCGATGCCCTTTACACCGATGAGGCCAGTGCCTCCGTCTGGGTTTGCAGCGCCGATTGCGTTCCCATTCTGATTGGCGATCGCCGCACCGGACGCGTTGCCGCCATCCATGCGGGTTGGCGCGGCACCGCTGCCCAGATCCTGCCCCAAACCCTCACCCAGCTCTGCACCACCGGTTCCCAACCCCAGGATCTGGCGATCGCCCAGGGCCCGGCCATCTCCGGCATGGTCTACCAAGTCAAAAGCAGTGTGGCGGAAGCAGTTCTGTCCACCATCCAACTCACCGTGGGCATCCTCGTAGATCCCGATCCGGAGCGGGTGCGTCTCGATCTGCGCCACGTGCAGCAGCAGCAACTCCTCGAATGGGGGATCGCCAAGGATCAAGTTGTCACTGCCCCCCACTGCACCCTGCGGGAGCCGGAACGCTTCTTTTCCTATCGCCGCGCCTGCCTCGAATCAACCACCCCACCCCCTAAAGTTCCTGGGGTGCAATGGTCGGGTATCCAGCATCCCGCCTAGGCGAAAACTTCCAGGATTTGGCGAAAAAACTGCCGCAACTCCTCGGCGCCCTCGGGTAGGGGGGGCTGTTCGCCGTCAAACTGCCAGTGGGCAATGGTGGAAAAACGCCAGCACTGACCGCGATAGCTGTGTCCCGAAGCCTCAATGCCGATCGCCCGCCGCTGATGGAGTTCGGGATCGGTATGGCAACGAATTTGGAGCAGAATACTGCGGGCCCGCAGGAGGCGGCTCACGCCGGGAAAGTGCAACCCCAAGTCCAACGACTCCGGATCTAAAAAACGCTGGGAGTCGGGAGAGTCGCACCAGGGCTTGAGATCCACCCGAGCTGCGGGAAATTTACTGCGAAATAGAGCAGCGATCGCCGCTACCTTATTGGCCACTTCAAAGGTGGTTACTTGCTCCGCCGCATTCATATCCGGCATCACCTGACTAAAACATGGCCCAAATTCTGACACAAAAAAAACAAACGAACGTGTCAGAAATCACGTTTTCGGCTACCCCAGCCCGCCCGCCCGGGAGCCGGATCCGCTCCCCAGCCCGGCAGCATTCCTTTGGCAGCCCCTCCCAGAGCAGGTTGCACCGAAGCCCGAGGAATGCCCGTGGTTTCTGCCCGCGGGGCGATCACTGTTGCTACCATAGGCGTAATCGCAATCAAACGTAACACCCCCCTCCATGAACGCTTCCCGCATCCTCTACGTCCGCCTGCCCTGCAATCCCATTTTCCCCATTGGGGTGGTGTACCTTTCCGATCACATCCACAAGGTGGATCCGGGGGTGTGTCAGCAGATCTTTGATATGGGAACAGTGCCGCCCGTGGACTACGGTCGGGAGCTAGATCGCCGCATTGATGCCTTCCAACCCGATTTGCTGGTGTTTTCCTGGCGCGACATCCAAATCTACGCCCCCGTGGGCGGTCGTGGGGGCAACCCGCTGCAAAATGCCTTTGAGTTCTACTACGCCAAAAACCTCCTCATCAAAGCCCGGGGAGCGTTCTACGGTTTGCGACTCTTTACTTCCTACTACAACGAGCTGTGGCGAAACACCCGTTTGGTGCATCGGGGGGTAGGGCGGGCGCGGCGCTACCATCCCCAAGCGCGGGCCATGGTCGGCGGCGGGGCGGTGAGCGTGTTCTACGAGCAGTTGGGGGGGCTGCTTCCCAAGGGCACCATCATTTCGGTTGGCGAAGGGGAATCCTTGCTCGAGCGTTTGGTGCGGGGTGAAGATATTGCGGCGGAGCGGTGCTACGTGGCCCAGGTTACCAAACCGCGGCCGCGCCTGATCCACGAGCAGCCAGCTCCCCTAGAAAAATCCGCCTGCGATTACGACTACATCGAATCGATTTGGGCCGAATTTGACTATTACCTGCGCGATCGCGATTTTTTCTTGGGCGTGCAAACCAAGCGGGGCTGTCCCCACAACTGCTGCTACTGCATCTATACCGTGATTGAGGGCAAGCAAGTGCGCATCAATCCGGCCGATGAAGTCCTTAAGGAAATGCGCCAACTCTACGAGCGCGGCGTGCGCAACTTCTGGTTTACCGATGCCCAATTTATCCCGGCCAAACGGTTCATTGCCGATGTGGAGAAGTTGCTGGAAAAAATCATCGTTGCTGGCATGACGGACATCCGCTGGGCTGCCTACATCCGAGCCGACAATCTCACGCCCTACCTGTGCGAACTGATGGTCAAAACCGGGATGAGCTACTTTGAAATCGGCATTACCAGCGGCTCCCAGGAGTTGGTACGCAAAATGCGCATGGGCTACAACCTCAAGGTGGTGCTGCAAAATTGCCGTGACCTTAAGGCAGCAGGATTTAGCGATCTGGTGTCGGTGAATTACTCCTTCAATGTTATCGATGAAAGGCGAGAAACCATCCGTCAAACCATTGCCTACCACCGGGAACTGGAACGCATTTTTGGCCGCGACAAGGTAGAGCCGGCAATTTTCTTTATCGGTCTCCAACCCCACACCCACCTCGAAGACTACGCCATCAAGCAGGGCTATTTGGCCCCCAACTATGACCCCATGAGCATGATGCCCTGGACGGCCAAAAAGCTGCTGTGGAACCCGGAACCCCTCGGCTCCTTTTTTGGCGAAGTGTGCCTGGCCGCATGGCAGCGGAATGAGGAGGACTTCGGGCGGGCTGTGATGGATATTCTCGAAGAACGCCTGGGCAGTGCGCCCCTTGAGGAGGCGTTGACGGCACCGATTACGGCCCTGGCAGGGATTGGTCGCTAGGCGGTACCCCTAACCCCATGGCAATGTGGCTGTGGGCGGCGATGCGATCCAGCAGTTGCTGGGCCCGCTGAATCACCGTGGGCGGCAGGCCGGCAATGCGCCCCACTTCGATGCCGTAGGAGCGATCGGCCCCACCGGGCTGCACTTGGTGCAAAAAAATGATTTCCTGGGCTAACTCCTTAACTGTGACCTGAAAGTTGGCGACGTTGAGCAGCACCTCGGCCAATTGATTGAGTTCGTGGTAGTGGGTGGCAAAAATACTCCGGGCTCCAATGGTGCCGGCCAGATGTTCGGCTACAGCCCAGGCGATCGCCATGCCGTCGAAGGTGGAGGTGCCGCGACCGATTTCATCGAGTAATACCAGGGAGCGCGGCGTGGCGTGGTTGAGAATGTTGGCGGTTTCGTTCATTTCCACCATGAAGGTGGATTGCCCCGTGGCCAGGTCGTCGACGGCCCCCACCCGGGTGAAGATGCGATCGGCGATGCCCAAACGGGCGCTGCTGGCGGGTACAAAACTACCCACCTGGGCCATGAGTTGCACCAGTCCGATTTGCCGCAGATAGATGCTTTTGCCGCTCATGTTGGGCCCCGTCAGAATCATCAGATCGGTTCCCTGCCCCAGGCTGACCGAATTGGGGACAAAAAAGCCCGCCGGTAGGGTTTGCTCCACCACGGGGTGCCGTCCGTCCCGGATCTCGAGGGTGCGATCGCCCGTGAGTTGGGGGCGGCAGTAGGTGTACTGGGTCGCAACTTCGGCGAGGCCGCAGAGGGCATCGGCGGCGGCTAGGTGCTGGGCTAGGGTCGTCAGGGCATCAAGATGCTTGTGCACGCGCGATCGCAGGGTCAGGAAAATTTCGTATTCCAACTGGTGCTGGGTGCTTTCGGCGGTGAGGATGCGCAGTTCCCGCTCCTTAAGTTGGGGGGTGATGTACCGCTCTTCGTTGGTGAGGGTCTGCTTGCGGATGTATTCCGGGGGGGCTTGGTCACTTTTCCCCCGAGAAATACTGATGAAGTAGCCAAAAGCCTTGTTGAACCCCACCTTGAGGGTGCCAATGCCGGTGCGTTCCCGTTCGGTTTTTTCCAGGTGCACCACCCAGTTTTTGTCGTCGTTGACCTGTTGGCGTAGGGCTTCGAGTTGGGGATGGGCACCAGCGCGGATCAGGTTGCCCTCGGTAAGGGAAATCGGCGGATCGTCCGTGAGGGTGCTTTGAATCTCCTGCCCGAGGGCGAGGATGGGCGCGGGCAGGGTTTGCAGGGACGTGAGGTAGGGGGAGCGGGCCGGTGCCAGAACGTGGGTGAGGTCGTGGAGGTGCTGAATTGACTGGGCGATCGCCAGCAGGTCGCGGGCATTGGCGGTTTGGGTGCGCACCCGACCACAGAGCCGCTCAAGGTCGTAGATATCGTGGAGGTGGCGGCGCAACTGCTGGCGGAGATGGTGCTGCTGACAGACTTCGGCGATCGTGTCGTAGCGCTGCTCGATGGCAGCCCGATCCTTGAGGGGTTGTAGGAGCCAGCGGCGCAAAAGCCGGCTGCCCATGCCGGTGGTGGTGCGGTCTAGGGCCCACAGCAGAGAACCCGTAAACTGTCCGTCGCGCACGGTTTGGGTCAGTTCCAGGTTGCGACGGGTTTGGGGATCGATAGGCACGTAGGCACCGAGGCTGTAGGTGGCCAGGCGGGCGATCGCCATGGGAGCGTGTTTTTGGGTTTCCTGGACGTAGCCGAGCAAAGCCCCAACGGCACGGATAGCGTAGGGCAGGGCCTGGCAGCCAAAGGGTTCGAGGGAGCGCACGCCGAAGGTTTCAAGGATGCGATCATGGGCAGCTTGGAGGGCAAAATTTTGGGGCGATCGCCGGGTATAGCGCAAACTCTCGGGCAGGGGGAGCGTTCCGGAAGTCGCAAAGGGGTCGCCGTGGTGTAGGGCATCGGGGATCAGTACCTCCGCGGGTTGGAGGCGGTGCAGTTCCGGTGCCAAATCCTCCAAGGACTGACCCTGGGTCGTCCAGCATTCCCCGGTGGAAATATCGGCGTAGGCCAAACCCCAGTGCTGCTCGCCAAAGGAGATCGCTGCTAAATAGTTATTTTGCTTCGCTGGTAATAGCCCCTCCTCCAGCACCGTACCGGGGGTGATAATGCGCGTCACCTCCCGCCGCACTAATCCCTGGGCCGTAGACGGATCCTCCATTTGTTCGCAGACGGCGATCGCGTATCCCTTAGAAACCAACTGTCGGGCATAGCGCTCTAGGGCATGGTGGGGAATTCCTGCCATGGCGATGCGCCCCACATCCTTCCCCCCATCCCGCCCCGTGAGCACCAGCTCTAGCTCCCGAGAAATCAGGGCCGCATCGGAGAGAAAAGCCTCATAGAAGTCCCCCAGGCGGTACAGCACGACTGCCTCAGAGTGGGCATCCTTGATCGATACGTAGTGCTGCATCATGGGGGTCAAGGCAACCCGTTGCTGGGGCGTTAGCGTAGTCAGGGCAAGGGGGGTTGGCGCCATGGAGCAAAAGCAGTTCTAGGGGTAGACACGATGCCCCCATTGTGTCCCAGGGAATCGTTATTTGTAGTATTCTAAACACTCAGGCGCTGCATTAGCTATCCGAGGTCAGGCTAAGTCCCAAGATTCGGCCAGCAAGCTCGACGGGACCGGCTCTAGGTACTGTCTGCGGAGCTCAAAACCTCCGGCGCAGTGCCTTAGGCGGTGCTAAGGAAATAGCGGCCCTTCTGGGTTGCCTATCTTCCTGCTCCTACTGTCCCCGTCTCCGCTCAACCAAGTTTTTATTGCATCCCTAGGTAAGAACGCATGACAGAGTTTCCCATTGCCCCAGCTGCTGTCGCCCCAGCCCCTATCCCCGGTAACAGTCCCGGCTACACCTACTACCGGGAGCGCCCCTTTCGCTTTGCGCGGGTGGTGCGGATGCTGCGCAAGCGATGGCTGATTGTTGTGGGAACCGCAGCAACGGTTTTTGTTGGGAGTGCGTTTCACACCTTTACCCAAACCCCCCAGTACCAGTCCACAGCTTCCCTGCTGATTGACAATTCAAAAATCACGGTTTCTCCCCTTGATGTGCCGGGTTTGCGCGATCGCGAAGTTGACATGGGCACTGAGATTGCCATTCTGCGCAGCCGTCCCCTGATTCAGCAGGCCGTCAGCCGGATGAAGGATCCGATTACGGGGCAGCCCCCCGATGAGGGTTTTGTCTATCAAGTCCTAGGAAATTTTGTGATTCGTCCCGAGCGTGATGCCATGGTGCTGCGGCTCTCCTACCGCGATCCCGATCCCCAGCGGGCTAAGGCTGTGCTCGATGCTCTGTCGGCAACCTACACCGAATATAGCTTGACCGAGCGGCGCACCCGCTCTACGAGTGCGATTAAATTTATCCAGGCTAAACTCCCCGAAGTGCGGCGGCAATTGGATAAGTCGGCACTGGCCGTAACGGAATTTCGTAAAAAATACAATATTGTCGACCCCGATGCCTATGCCGCTTCGGTGTTCCAAGCGCGAGAGCAATTGGAGCTTCAGGCGCAACAGTCCCAAATCAAACTAGAGCAGACCCAGCGGCAGCTAGAGCTTTTGCGGCAACAAATCGGCGAACCGGCTAGTGTTGCCCTCAATACGGCGATCCTGTCCCAGGATACGACCTACCAGGGTCTCTTGCGGCAGTTCCAAGAGGTGGAAACGAATTTTGTTTTGGAGCGTACCCGCTTTCAGGATGGGCACCCCACGGTGCAAGCCCTGCGCGATCGCCGGGAGGAACTCTACCGCCTGCTCCAGGCCCAAGCCCAGACAGTTTTAGGCCCCCAAGCTGCCAACCTTGTGGAAACGACATCAACCAGCGCCAACGAGATTCGGAGCACCCTAGCTACCCAGTTATTTGAGACCCAAACCAGCCTTTCGGTGCAGCAAACCCAACTGCAAAGCATTCGCTCCGCCCAGGAGGAAGTGCGGGCCCAATTCGCCCAAGTGCCCCAGCTGCAGCAGCGGTTTACGGAATTGCAGCGCCAACTGGCCCTAGATACCCAAGTGCATAACAGCCTCAACCAAAAGTTAGAAGAGCTGCGGATTTCCGAGGCCCAGGAGAGTTCTCTGTGGCGGGTGATTGAGCCGGCAGTTCTTCCGGTGCTACCAATTAGCCCCAACGTGCAGCAAAACCTCCTGTATGGGGGTATTTTAGGGCTGGGGTTAGGGCTAGGTCTGGCATTTCTGCTCGATCGCCTCGATGAACGCATCCATGAAGTGGAAGAGGTGCGGGAAATCGTCTTCGATGTGCCGGTTCTAGCTACGATTCCGCGTACCGAGGTGACCCTGCCGGCGGCTTCGGGAACGGCAACCTTGCCCGACTTTACCCAATATGCATTCCGGGAATCCCTGTCTTCCCTAGCCTTAAATTTGCGGTACTTGGGCTCCGATCAGAGCGTGAAGCTAATTGCCTTCACATCATCCCTGCCCTCGGAGGGTAAAAGTACATTGATTTTTAACTTGGCGAAAATTTTGGCGGAGCTGGGGCACCGGGTGCTGGTGGTGGATGCAGACATGCGGAAGCCAATGATTCACAAGCTGGCGCGCACCCACAATAAATTTGGGCTTTCGACGGCGATCGCCACCACCCGTTCTTGGCGGCAGCTCATTCAAACCGTAGACGCCCAGGGATACCTCCACGTTATGACCTCGGGACCAATTCCGCCCAACCCTATGGTGCTGCTGGAATCCACCAAAATGACCAAGCTGCTGGAGGTATGGCAGCAAACCTACGACTACGTGCTTGTGGATACTCCCCCCGTGGTGGGTATCTCCGACGCCCAGAGTTTGGCACCGAGGGTGGATGCGACGGTGCTGGTAGCGGCGATTGACCGCTCCACCCGCTCGGCGGTAGCCCGGGCTTTGGAGATTATTCAGGCTTGCCGCGGTAAGGTGGCGGGGCTCCTCGTGAACATGATTAACAGCGATGACAGTTCCTACCAGTACAGCCATTACAGTTCCTATTACTACCAATCGCAACTGCCGGCGGCCACCGAGGAAGAAGATGACGGTGACGAGCTATTTGTGGAGGCGACGGGCGAGTAGGGCAGTGCCATAGGCGGCTTCGGGATGGATGGGCTGGTGAAGGGGGGGCAGACGCTGGGCCCGCAGGTGCGTCCAGATGGGGTTACGGGAGCCGCCACCGACGGTGTACAGGCGTTCGGGCGGGGGGGCACCCAGATGCTGCAGAAGGGTGTAGCCCTGAAACTCAATGCGTGCCAAGCTAGCTAGGATTCCATAGAGAAACAGCGCCTCCTGCTCCGGTCGCGGGGTGAGCCGGGGCAGCATGTGGGGGTCAGAAATGGGGAAACGCTCGCCGGGGCTTGGTAGGGGATAGTACTGACAGTAGGGCTCAGGGCAGGGGACCGTGGGATCGATCTGGGCGGTCAGGGTCGTTAGACGATCGTCAAAGAGTTGCTGGAGGACGATCCCGCCTGTGTTTGAGCCGCCCCCCGTCAACCAATAGGTGCGCCCCTCCAGGTCAAGACGATGGCTGTACAGTCCATAGGAACTGTGATCGATGCGGCGATCGCCCAAAATTTTAAGCACCATGGTGGAGCCCAGGGATGTAACCGCTGTCCCGAGGGTGGGGCTACCGGTGGCTGCTAGAAAGGCGGCAGTGCTGTCCGTGGTGCCGGCCCCCACCCAACACTGGGGAGCAAAGCCAAAGCGCCGCGCGATTTCAGGGCGGAGGGGGGCGATCGCCATGCCCGGAGGGAGGACAGTTGCCGGGAAGTGGAGTTCTGCCCTTTGGGGTAGCCAATCCCCATAGGTCAGGGTTTCGGGATCGAAGCCCAGTTTGAGGGTGTTGTGCCAGTCGCTGATGCCCCACTGACCGTGGAGGAGAAAGCCTAGCCAGTCCGCTTGGTGCCATAGAAATCCCTCCACCCCTCCATCGAGCAAGTGTAGATACTTGCTAAAGCTCGAGGTGGCGGTAGCAGCAATGTGTCCCGCCGGGGCGATCGCCGTTGCGCGGGCCACGATCTCCGGGGGGCAGGCCTCGCGGTACAGGAGGGGAGCCCCGAGGGGTTGACCCCGCCCGTCGGTTACCAGAACCGTGGCAGAAGTGGCCGCGATGGCAACGGCCTGCACTTGGGCACAAACTGGGGCAGGTATTTGGGCCAGCACCCCCCAGAGGGCAGGTTCCCAGGTGCTAACCGTGGCAATGGAGTAGGGTGCGCGACCCGCCGCTAAAACGTGCCCCAACCCATCGAGGGCGATCGCCCGTACTCCGGATGTCCCAAAATCAAGGCCGAGGGTAACCGTCACATGCCCATTTTGCGCTTGAGCGATCGCAACTCTTCCTCAGTTTCCCAACGCTGAAAAACAGCATCGAGATCGTCCCCCGGACGGGGGGAAGCAGTAGGGCTGGGGCGAGGCGGCATTGTAGCTAGCCGCTGTTGTACCTCTTGGCGGCGCACCTGGATCTGTTGCCGCAATTCCTGGGTTTGGGATAGGCGCTGCTTGTTCAGTTCCATGGCAGCCCACACTTGGTTCCCGCGGTGCAATAGTTCCGTCTCCCGCTCCCGGGCCGCCGCTGCAAGGTCGGCACGCTGGGCCGATTCTGCCTTTGCTGCCCGCTGATGCCACAGACGAATATCTTCGGCGATCGCCAAAATCGCCTCCCGATCCTGCTGCTCTTGAACCTGGGCCTGGGTTATCAGCCGATCCACCTCCTGCAACTGCCGCTGCAGCTCCTCTTCTAGAAGGTACAGCTCCATTTGGGGGTTATGGCGGATGTACTCGTCAAGCTGGGTTTCCAGAAAATTCACAAAGCCGTCAATGAGACCCATGGCCTGTACCCCAACTAGAACTTTTGCCCAACCAAAACAACCTTAGTCTCGGCACCGCGCTTGAGGGTGATTTCCTGCTGTTGGATTTTGGTCAATAGCCAGCCCGAAGAACCAACGGGTCTGCCAAGGGCCACCGATTGCACCGCACCAGACACCTCAAACATGGCCGCAGAGCGGTTGCCGAGATCCAAAATGCCCACGAGCGTATGCTGGGGCGGCGCTGCTGCTGCCACAACGGGTGGGGGAGCAGGGGTGGGAGGAACGGCCACGACGGGCG
>DBAX01000132.1 GCA_002291895.1 Cyanobacteria bacterium UBA999 | reverse complement strand
CCGCCACCCCAGGCCCCACCCAGAAGTGGCCCAATTCTAGGGGATAATACCAAGGCAATCTTTGGAACCAAATCATTCCTATGGAACGGACATTTTTGGCAGTTAAGCCCGACGGCGTGCAGCGCGGCCTCGTCGGCGAAATCATCCGCCGCTTTGAATCCCGGGGTTTTCAACTCATCGGGCTCAAAATGATGCAAGTCAGCAGGGAACTAGCCGAAACCCACTATGCCGACCTCAAGGAGAAGCCTTTTTTTCCTGGACTGGTAGATTTCATCTGCTCGGGCCCCGTTGTCGCCATGGCTTGGCAAGGTAAGGGTGTGGTTTTAACCGCCCGCAAAATGATGGGCATCACCAACCCCCTCAACGCCGAAGTGGGTACCATTCGGGGGGATTTTGGGGTCGATGTGGGTCGCAACATCATCCACGGCTCCGATGCACCCGAAACCGCAGCCCGGGAATTGGCGCTGTGGTTCCGTCCTGAGGAATTGCAGGAGTGGCAGCCGAGCTTGAGTGCCTGGATTTACGAGTAGTAGTACCGCATTCAGGACGTTTCCCCGCTCTAGGGCGGGTTTTTTATTGTTGGCTGGGGAAGGGACAATTCGGCCGATTCCCTGGTGATGTTCCAATAATCTCCCTGCGATCGCCCATCGCTCTCCCCATGATTTCCCCGATGCAGGGGCTCTAGATGTCCGGCAAAAATCGATAAAATGACTATTGGGCCGCCTGTGCTAAAATCGCGCCAAATTCTGGCAGGAGCATGATCGTGCGTACATGTCGCAACGTGGTGGAAGAGCTTGTCATTGCTGAAGCAGAAGCCCAGTACGAAAAGCTCAGCCCAGAGATGCGTTCCCGTGTTGACCTAGGGGAGGTGATTGCCTTTGCCCTCAACCGCCTGCCAACAATGTATGCCACGACCCAGCGAGGCTGGGTGCAGCAAAAGAAGCGTGCCACTGCCGAGTTGAGCACTGACATTGGTCGGGCAGTGCGCATAGGCATGATGAATACCCAGCGCGACATGTCCCTGCGCCAGTCCGATCCCATTCCGGATCACGAACTGGTGACTCCTGCCCGTAGCCTTTCCTATCTCCAGTCCCTCTGCGGTCGTCCCGACCTCAAATGGCGCGAAGCCCCCGATGCGGTGCGGGAAGTACTTGGCGATCGCCGCAAACTGGGGGACGTTGGCAGTGGCTATATGAGTTTGGAGCGCAAGCAGGCCGAGCACCTCAAATCCTATCTGCGACGGCGATCGCCCGAAATTGACCGGGGCACAGGTTCGCGCACTTTGGTAGATCGGGCCATAGAAAGCCGGGAGTTTGCTGCCTACCTGCTGGGGGTCAAGTACCGCTACAGCAACATTTTAGAGAACCTCGTCTTTGCCATTACCGAGCGTCGCATGCAGCGACTAGAGCCGGAACTGCAATCCCAAATCCATCCCGAGGATGTATCGGCCTACGCCCTAAATCGCTTGCCACCGATGTATGCCACCACCCGCCGGGGGCTGAAACAGCTCCGCCAGCAGGTGAAGGGGGAAATGACCGGGCAAATTATCAATGTGGTACAGGAAGCCCTTTCCCGGGTGTCGCGTACCCCGTCGCGGGTGCTTTCTCCCCTGCCATTCGATCGCTTTAATGAGGAGTTGGATGGGGCGATCGCTGAGTTGCGCGAAATTCTCCGGCGCGACGACCTCACCTGGCGCAACCTCCAGACC
Organism: Cyanobacteria bacterium UBA999; assembly: GCA_002291895.1. GTDB lineage: Bacteria > Cyanobacteriota > Cyanobacteriia > Pseudanabaenales > Pseudanabaenaceae > UBA999. The sequence continues at coordinate 3,024 of DBAX01000132.1, read as the reverse complement.
ATCCTCGAAGAAGTGCTCCATCCCCAAGTTTAGGGGCTGGTCGTGCTGGGCACCCTCTGGGCTAAATCCAGGAGGCAGCGGAGGGCTCCCTCCTGGGGGCGACCCTGAACGTCTAGCTCGCCGTAGCAAAAGTACACCCGCTCCCCGGCCCGGTGCAGGAGATCGTCCAAGAGCGATCGTAGGCGTTGCTCCTCCCAAAGTTTTTCCTGCGCGATGTCCCAGGGGTGCCCATTCCACGAGCGCTGCAGCACCGGGGCGCCATAGAGCACGGCGGTTCCTCCCTGCTGCCAGAGGTTGGAGCCGATATCGAGCCAAAAGTGACAGCGGTGGGACAGGCGGTGGCTGCGGTACTGGAAAATGCTGGCTAGGGTGACGGCGGCGGTGTAGGGGCGATCGCCAAGGAGAGGATTGGCTGCCACGGTGCCCTGCTGGATCAAGTCCGTGAAACGTTCCAGAATTTCCGCTTCCGGCCAGCCCAGGCGGTAGCCCAGTTGCCAATGGGACTGGGCGGTTTCTAGGAGGGTTTGCAGTTGGGCAACATCGGGGTAAGGAAGTTTTTGCGGTCTGAGAAATTGTTGGATCGCCCGATCCAAAAACAGCAGGGGGCTCATGGGACGGGCTTGGCGGGATAGCCACTGCCGTAGGTGCTCGTAGGCGACGGTGCCCCGGTGGCTCAGGCGGTACCATTGGGGGTGGACATCGTAGGGTAGCAGTTGGGGGCGGTGGGGCACAAAACAGACCGTCGCCAGCATTCCTGCCCGGACTAAATCTAATTCTGGGAGCAGTACCGCCAACATTTCCGTAACCTCATCGGGATCGAGGGCGGTGGTCTCGTCCCCGTACTTCAGGCGCAGCAGCGCCAGCAGGGCCCGAACATGGGGAGAGCCGACGAGGGGGCGGGGATCGGACAGCAGGCGCACAGCGGTTCCCCGGGCCGCAAGCATCTGGGGCAGGGCATAGGAGGCGATCGCATCGAGTCCGGGGGCGATGATGGCAATTTCTTCGGGCAGCATCCCGGAGGCAAGTAACGCCGCAATTTCCGAGGCCACCCAGCGTAGAAGTCTGGAACGGGACGCCGCCTCCAAGCGATAGAAGTGGGGCACTTGGGGACAGTCGTAGGCGGCATCGGTAGCATAGCCCACCACGGTTCCCCCCCATTGGGCCCCCAACCCCACCGCCGTACAGGAAGTTAGGATGCATTGGGATGCCAGACGACTCCAGGCTGCGGGATCGGCTCCCAGTCCCCGCCGGGCCCCACCCTGGGGATTAAACGTCAGCAGTGACGGGGCCCCGGATTCCAGCAGCATCTGGCAAAAATCCGCAAGCACCGCCGGAAATTCATCCACATCATCGGCCAGGAGGTAGCGATATTGGTGTACCATTTGCTCGCGGAAGAGGGGACTGGGCAGCAGGACGTGGGCAAACAAATGCACTTCCAATCCATAGGTCAGCAGTCCGCGGTGGAGGCAAAAGTCTCGCCAAGCCCCCAGGGCATCAGCGGATAGGTGGGCGTTGGGCACGCCGAGACCCCGCTCTAGAACCCCTGCCAAGCCCTCTAAATCCTGTCCCTGCAGGGACGCCAAGAGGAATAAATCTAGGAGCCGCCGCACCGCCTTGGCCCGAGATCGCGCTCCCTCCGTCTCAAGGTGGGGGGCGATCGCCAATTCCCCCAGAGCCAGGGACTGTTCGTGTTCTACCCTGAGGGGAATGGGAAACTGGGCCTTGAGGTTGCACGATCGCACAATCAAAATCCAGTACAACCGCACCTGCTGCCGAATAAAGCTAAGGGGTGTTGCCGCCGTTACTGGGAACTTCCCTGCCGTTGCTCGGGAAAGGCGATCGACGAGCAAGCGCCGCTGGGTGCCATCCATTGCCAGCACCAGCACCCCTTGGGATGCCACTTGGGGATCCCGCGCCCGGGCGAAGTCCGCCGTCCAGTCCTGGAATTGGGACACCAGATGGCTCGTTTTCCCCGATCGCGCCGTTCCTTCAATCCATCGCGCCATCGCTACCCTCCCAGCTCAGGGAGATTATGGCAGAATCGGCCTATACTAAAACACCAGTTCCGTCGTTTTGATGGGGATCAGCCATCAAACGCAAGGGGGAAAGCTCGGTGCCAATCCGACACTGTCCCGCAACTGTGATTAGTGCCTCAGCAATACTGCCCAAGCAACTAAGAGTCAGGATGCCCGCGACGGAAGCCCCAAACCCAATCCATCTGCGAGGTACGGATGATTCATACCCTGTTTGTGTGTACCACCTGCGCGGCAACGTGGCAGGACGGAAAGATCGTGGGCACCAGCGGGGGGCAAAGCCTCCATGCTGCCCTCCAAGGCCTGTGGCAAAGCCTGCCGGAGCCGCAGAAATCCCTGATCGACCTCCAATCTGTCGCCTGCATGAGTGCCTGCGATCGCCCCTGCGTGGTGTCCTTTTCGGCACCCGGCAAGCACATCTACCTTTTCGGCGACCTCGATGCCGCCAAGGCCGCTGCCCTGTTTGAATGTATGCGGCTATACCAACAGCATCCCACCGGGCTCCTAGGATGGTCGGAACGTCCTGCCGCCCTCAAAAAAGGCGTGCTGGCCCGGATCCCGCCCCTACCCGTGCTGCAAACCTGCTAGGATGCTGCCATGACCCCAGCAACCCCCCACCAAGTTCTGAGCAACCGCCTGCGCTACCAGGGGCGGAAATTTACCTATCGCGTTGATCGACTGCGATTGCCCCACGGGCCTGAGGGGGATTATGAATACCTAGAGCATCCCGGTGCGGCGATGGCCGTGCCGGTTTTGGCCGATGGGCGCTTGGTGCTGGTGCGCCAGTATCGGTTTGCGATCGCCCGCTACCTTCTGGAATTTCCTGCGGGCACCTTAGAACCCGACGAGCATCCCGACGCCACCATTCGCCGAGAGCTGGAGGAAGAAACGGGGTACCGCGCCCACCACTGGCAAAAATTGGGGGCTTTTTATCTTTGCCCCGGCTATTCCGATGAGTGCATCCATGCCTACCTGGCCCGGGACTTAGAAG
>DBAX01000105.1 GCA_002291895.1 Cyanobacteria bacterium UBA999 | reverse complement strand
AGGCGGCGGGTGATGATGGGAAGGGCGATCGCGCCGAGGGCCACCAGTACCAAAATCAAACCACCAAAGAGCAGCCCAGAACCACTACTAGAACTCGTAGCACCGGAACGACTCCCGGATGGGGTAACGTTCCGTTCCCGCGAAGGAGCCTCCTGGGGCGATGGGGAGGCGAGACGGGTCTGGGGAACAAGCTGGGTTGGGGCTAGGGAAGAGGATTCTTCGACCATCAGCGATGTCAGGGCCCGTTTGACATCCTTGACGGACTCGTAGCGATCGGAAAACTTGTAGCGCACCATGCGGGTGAGCACCATCCCGAGACCGTTGCTAACCTTGACGTAGTCCCGCCACTGTACCTCCCCCGTTTCGATATTAGTGGGCAAGTCCGTAGGCTCGATGCCCGTTAACCCTCGGATCACCACCATCCCTAGGGCATAAATGTCACTGGTGAAATTGGGACGGCCGGCGCTCTGCTCGCTGGGCATGTATCCCGGGGTGCCAATGGTGACCGTAAATCGAGATTCGCCATTGCTCGTTTCGATCCGCGCCTGCCCATCCTGCATGGCCTTGACGGCACCAAAGTCGATGAGGACAATTTTGCCGTCCGATTTGCGGCGAATGAGGTTATCGGGTTTGATGTCTCGGTGGATCACTCCCTCGGCATGGACAAACTCCAGCACGTTCAGTACATCCTTGAGAATCTGTACCGATGCGGCTTCGGAAATGGCGCGCCCGCGCTTAACTCCGTCCTCAGGGAGGGGGGCGTCGGTCTCGGGTTTCCACTCCTGATAGAGCGATTTGCCCTCAATGAACTCCTGCACTAAATAAAATTCCTGGTCTTCTTCAAAGTAGGCCAGCAACTGGGGAATTTGGTCGTGGCGCCCGAGGCTTTCTAGGGTTTCAGCTTCGGTGTTGAAGAGGCGTCGCGCTTCCCGGATGAAGGATTCATCCTTATTGGCGGGTTGAAGGTGCTTGACGACGCAGGGCGGTGTTCCGGGGCGGCGCATATCCCGGGCGATGTAGGTATGTCCAAAGCCACCGATACCAATCTTTTTGATGAGTTTGTAGCGGTTATCAAGAATCTTGGCCGTCATGGTTGCCTCCGGATACCTGAAGATGATTTTAGGGAAAAAGAGGATCCTTGGCTAGCAACCTAGGCGTGGGGGCTACCGCTGGGGTGTCGGATGTTGCTGTGGGAAACAAGATCCCACTGTCCGTTGTGGCGGTAGAGGCGCTGCCGGTGGTTGGGGTAGTCGGTGATGTCGTGGCTGAGGCGCTGCCCCATAACTAAGGCAATCAGGGGCTCGGTTCCCGTTGCTTGGAGCGGGTGGGGAATGCCGTTGGTGGGGCAACCGATAAAGTCGTCTGCGCCTAGGGGTTGGTAGGCGTCACCAATCTGGGCAACACCTGCTCCAGAGAGAATGTAGATGCATTCTTCCTCAAATAGATGGGCGTGGAATTCGGTGGAGAAGCTGCCGGGTGCAACGGTGATGAGATGCACCCTAAGGTGTTCTAAGCCGACGGCGTCACAGAGGGAAATAGTGCTGCGCACGGCCTTGGGATTGGGAAAATGCACTTTCTGGGACTTGGGGAGCGCGGCGATCGCCGTGGCTGAAAGGTACATGTCTGCGCCTCCGTGGGGCATAAATCTGGGTACGACGCAAAAATGCAACAACTACTTGCAACTATTTGACAACTGCTGACAGCTCCTGCTGAGCCTAGGGCGCGGCGCAATGGGGCAGAATCTACCGCCGGGCCGCCAGTTTTTCGTAGACCAAATTCAGGTCAACGTGGTGGTGGGCTAGGGCCACGAGGGTGTGGTAAAACAAATCGGCAACTTCGGCGGCAATGGCATCGGGGTCGTTGTCTTTGCAGGCCATGACCACTTCGGCGGACTCTTCCCCGATTTTTTTGAGGATTTTGTTGTCACCCCCTGCGAAAAGCTGACAGGTGTAGGAGCCTTCCTTGGGGCGATCGCGGCGATCCGTAATCACAGCAAATAGCTCCAGTAAGGGATCGGTGTGGGGGTCGGCTAGAGGGTCGGTGGCAGTCATGGCAGTTCTCCGGGGGCGAGGCGATCAATCAGGGGTTGGGTGGGCAGGGGTTGCTGGAAGCTGCGCAAAAAACGGGCGGTTTGCCGGTGCTTTTGCCACTCGGGCAAGGTCATGCGGCGCACGGGGGGGATGGGTGCTCCGGGGGTGAGTACCACCTCTTCGCCCGTGGTGAGGGTCAGGGCAGGGCTGCCATCGGCGGGGGTGATGCTGACTTGTCCTTCCCAGGCAAAGAAGCGAATCCGATTCATGGGTAAATGTTCCACATAGACCGTGGTGCCCCGAACGGCGGCGGTAGCAAGGGGGGTGGTAATGGTAAGGGGCACTTTTTGGCCGGGCATTACCCAGGTGATCATCTCGCCGGAGCGGAAATCGAGGCGGTTTTGGGGCCGGAGCACCAACTGAGCGTTGCCACCGATCCGCACGCCAACGCCATTGCGAAATAGGATTTCTGTCCGACCCCGATCGCGCGTTAGCACTGTATCTCCGGGGCTCAGGTCAACACCGACTGCAGCGGCCCTATTCTGCCCTTGATTGGGACGAATGCGCACGATGGGGGCTTCGATGCGATTGATCCGGGCGATCGCCCCAGGGCGCGGTGTCGTTAGGGACTGGGCAAGGAGGAGGGAAAGCAGTTCCATAGGAATTAGGTTGATCGGGGAGCAGCGTGCGCGCAAGAAAAATTTATCATAACTGCAAAATTCCTGCGCCAAGATAGTGGGACATAGTCCAGACAATGCGTGAATAAACGTGAATAAATCAGAACCTTGGCACTGGAACCGCTGAGAAATTAGAAGCGTCTGCGAATATACTCTGTAGACATGCCCCGGAATTATTGAGATGCAACCCAAAAAATTATCCGAGTCAAATATCACCTTGCTGCATTCGTTTCCGTACCTGCTTATCAACGGCGATGATGGTCAGCACATGGTTCCCCTCAAAGATGCGGAGTATTGGACGATTGGGCGGGATCATACGAATTCGATCGTGTTAACGGCGAAATGGATTTCTCGGTTTCATGCCACCATTCAGCTCCTCGGAGTTCAGCGCCTAGCGGTGGAAGATAAGATGGCGCGATCGCGGGTTTTGGGTGAGGGCGGTAATTTTTTGCTGATCGATCTAGGCAGTTCCAATGGCAGCTTTGTGGGTGGGCAGCGGGTTTCCCGTCCCATACCCCTCAAAAATGGCGATCGCCTTGATATTGGGAAAACGGAAATGGTATTTCATTGCCCCCAGCGGCGGGATGTGGGGCGCTCGGGTTCGGAACCATTGCGCTACTACCAACCACCGACGACACCCGTGGGCAACCGCACGATTCTCACGCCTTCGGAAGAGCGGGTATTTTGGCAGGTGGTGCACGGATTCACCAACAAGGAAATCGGGAAACTGCTGCAAATTAGCCCCCGTACGGTGCAAACCCACATCAGCAGCATTATGGCCAAGCTCAACTTGGAAAACCGCTCCCAAATTGTGCGCTACTCCTACGAAAATCAATTGACTCCCTACACCACCGACGACTGAGGCTTCCTCCGCCGACGTATGCCACCGGCTATGATAATCTGACGTTTTCCTAGCCCTGGCTGTTTCGCACCGACTTGTCCCGCACCTACCGCGTTACTGGCATCAATCTTAAAGCTGCCCCCTTTGGGGAGCGGGATCGGCTGCTGACGATTTTGACCCGGGAACAGGGGCTGCTGCGGGCGGTGGCCGGAGGGGCGCGGCAGCACCAGTCGCGCATGGCGGGGCGGTCGACCCTATTTGTGGTGAATGATCTGCACATTGTTCGAGGGCGATCGCTCGATCGCATCACCCAGGTGGAGACCATTACCACTTTGGGTAAGCTATCCCAAAACTTAGCCCGGCTGACGGCAGCCCAGTATTTGGCAGAGCTAACCCTGTTCCAGGCGATCGCCGCCCAACCCCAGGAAGAATTGTTCGTGCTGTTGCTGGAGCACCTGCAGCGCTTGGAGTCCTGCGCGCTCCCCCAAGTGCTGCCTTCCCTTGTCCAGGGCGCGTACCACCTACTGGCGATCGCCGGAGTGGCTCCCCAGGTCTTTTCCTGCTGCGTCCGCCGGGTGGTGATTGCGCCGGACGCCCTACGGGTAGGCTTTAGTGCTGCCCACGGCGGGATGATCCTCGATGTGCCGACTTTGCCGCCCAGTCCCCTACTGACGGCGGAGGATATCGCGGCCCTCCAGGAACTGCCCCAGTCGGACCCCCCCCAATTGGGGCGATCGCCCCGCTGCTGGCTGCGGATTGAAAAACTTTTGCGAACCTACGCAGAGTATCATTTGGATAAGTCCTTGTATTCAGCCACCTTGATTGATTCCTGCTTCCACGTATGACCCATCTGTTCGATCCGCCCAGCGCTTCCTCCGTTGAGACAGATGCCGTTGAAACCGTCCTAGCCAATCGCAACTTCCTCGCCCTCTGGAGTGGACAGGTCTTTTCCCAAATTGCCGACAAGATTTTTTTGGTTCTGATTATTGCGATCGTCACCCATCGGTTTCAGATTGAGGGGCAACCCATTAGCGGTTGGGTGTCATCGGTGATGGTATCCTTTACTATTCCGGCTATTTTGTTCGGCTCCCTAGCTGGGGTTTTCATCGATCGCTGGTCGAAAAAATGGGTGCTGGTGGGCACCAATCTGCTGCGGGGAGGCATGGTGCTAGCCATTCCCGTGCTACTCGAGCTGGCTTCCGGTGCCAAAGCTGCCTTTTGGGGGCTTCTGGCGGTCACGTTTTTGGTCTCGACCTTTACCCAGTTTTTTACCCCGGCGGAGCAGTCGGCCATTCCCCTGATTGTGGATAAAAACCAACTGCTCGCCGCCAATTCCCTCTATACCACCACGATTATGGGCGCCCTGATCCTGGGCTTTGCCCTTGGGGAACCGATGCTGGCGATCGCCGAAAAAGTTCTCCCCGACTGGGGACAGGAGGTGCTGGTGGGCGGCTGTTACTTGCTGGCGGGGGTGGTGCTCCTGGCGTTGCGCACCGGCGAGGTGCTGGCCCTTGCTCCCGTCGAAGCCCACCATGTCTGGCAGGACTTGCGGGATGGCTTGCGCTACATCCAGCAACAATCAAACCTGCAGGCGGCTCTCTGGAATTTAATCAGCACCTTTTCGATCATCGCGGCGATGACGGTATTGGCGGTTCGTTTGGCGGAGGTGATGCCGGAGATTCGTGCCGAGCAATTTGGCTTTTTGCTCGCCGATGCCAGTATTGGGATGGCGATCGGGGCGGTGCTGGTGGCACGATTTGGCGATCGCCTTTCCCGCCGTCGCCTGGCACTGATTGGCTCGTTGGGAATGGCGGGATTTATGGTGCTGCTGGGGTTTTGGACGACCCGCTTCTGGTTCGGTCTCAGCGCGATCGCCGGGGTGGGCATTTTTGCTGGTCTGTGCGTTATTCCCATGCAGACGGTGATGCAGGAAGAAACCGCCGAAGAACTGCGGGGTAAGGTGTTTGGCTTGCAGAACAACGCCGTAAACATTGCCCTGAGCTTGCCCCTCGCCGTGGCCGGGGTAGCCGAGTCCTACTTCGGCCTGCAGACCGTCATTTGGGGGCTTGGTTTTTTGGCCCTGGTCACGGGTCTAGTAGCCTGGGGACTGACCCGCCCCTAGGACTCCCCGAGCAAGCCCGGCGGCGGATCGATTTCGATGCGGCGGGCTCCCAACTCCACGATAGGAACGATCGCCGGTACAAAGGGAATCAGCACGGGTTGGCGCTGCCCGGCGATGTGCACCTCCAGCAGGTCGTTGCCCGCCGGAATCACCCCCACCACCACC
>DBAX01000070.1 GCA_002291895.1 Cyanobacteria bacterium UBA999 | reverse complement strand
GAAGGAGGGGAGGGCAGCGGTGGGGGGTGGTACTGGTGCCGCAGCCGGTCTCAAGCTTAAGCCAGCCACGAGGGAAACCAGTAGGGCGGCAGCTACCGACAGGATGCCAATGCGCCACTCCTTCCAGAATTTGCGCCACAGATTCATGGGTTCGCAATGGGTCTAGGATATCCTTCATTGTAGGCAACAGCGCGCCATTGAGCCACCGCCGGGATGTCACTAGGGAGCGTTTTTTCTGGGGGCGACGGCGGGTGGTGCTATGATTCACAAAAATTTTTGTTATGGCTATGGAAGTTGGGGTTGATCGGGTGGAGCACGTTGCCGTGGATGTTGTGGTAACCGTCCATGAGGTGAATGCGCTCCACGGTACGGGGATCATGGTGCAGCGGATGTTTCCCGATGACCGTGCGATCCTATCCATTCGCTCCGACGATGGCTATGGTGGGGTGCAGGACTTTGGACGGTGGCAGCTATGCCTGAAGCATGACGCCCCAGCGATGGCCCAGGCACGGGTGCGGGCGGCGATCGCCCAGTTGGGAACTGCCCTGACGGTGCGGCGAATTCTCTGTATTCCCTACGGTGATGATGATTTGCTAACGGCGATCGCCCTCCACGAGCTGTACGGAGCGCCGCTGTGCGTGTTTGTGATGGATGATCGCAATTTACTGGAGGTGGGCATCACTGCGGCCCTCTTGGAGCGGGCCCTGGCGATCGCGCAGTTGCGGCTGACCATTTCCCAGGAAATGCGGAACCTCTATGGTGTCAAATTTGACCTGCCGTTTTATGTCATGCCCCCGGTGGTCTGCGATGCCCTAATTCCCGGGGAAGTTACTTTCCCCGATCCCCAGCCGAAGGCGATCGCGGGCATTATGATTGGCAACGTTTGGAGCCAGAAGTCTCTGGAGCGCCTGGTGCAGCTCACCCAAATGACCCAAGTGCCGCTCCACTGGTATGGCAGCAGTAAGTCTAGGGCAGTACCCGGACGGCTGGTGCAGCTAGAAGATTGCGGCATTCAAGAGTTTGGTTTTTTACCCACGGAGCAGGAGGTGGCCGAAAAGCTGCGGCAATACCATTTTGCCGTAGTGCCCAGCGGCACCTTAGACCTAGATGATGACCGGGCAGAGCTATCGCTGCTGAGTTTGCCCAGCCGCATCCCATTTATCATGTCAGCCTCCTACACCCCGCTACTGGTGCTGGGCAGCCCGGATACGGCAGCGGCCCATTTTGTCACGAGCCTTGGCATTGGTCTGTCTTGCCCCTACGAACCGCAGACCTATATCGAGGCAGTGGCACATCTCACCCGTGGGGATGTGCAACGAACAATGCGGCAGAATGCAGCCCTGGCTACGGCTTCGTTCCTTAGTGCGACGTCTGGGGAATGGCTGTGGCAGTCTTTGGAACTGGGGCGACCGGTGGACGATCGCTACGAAAAACTGTTTACCGATCCTCGCTTGGGAATTGACACGACGCTGAAGTATCTGCTTGAAGCCCTGGGTGGCATGAAAAAGTCCCATGTGATGGTGCCCCACCTTGAGGAGCGCGTCGCGGCGATGAAAACGAGTAAATTCTGGCAGGTGCGCACCCAATGGTTTCGCCTAAAGCGAGTATTTGGACTAGGTGAGGATGAATAGGATAGCGGTCGGCCATGTTTTTGTTTGATGGGGTGTTTTTTCAGTTGGGCCGCCATGGCATTGCCCGGGTTTGGCGATCGCTCCTGGAACAATGGCAAGGTCAGCCCTTTGCCCGGCAATGGGTCTTGATTGATCGCGACCATACCCTACCCCACCTGCCGGGGTACCGCACGGTGGCACTGCCGGCCTACGACGCCCACTATCTGGGGCAGGAGCGCTATCGCGTCCAGCGGATCTGCGATCGCTACGGGGCACGCCTCTTCGTTTCTAGTTACTACACCACACCGGTGACCACTCCATCCCTGGCGGTGGTTCACGACTTGATCCTAGAAGAACACGGAGCCTTGCATCCCTTCATGCTGCCGGAAAAAACCTATGCCATGCTCCACGCCCAGCGCTTTATTGCGGTTTCCCAGGCAACGGCGGCACGGTTGGGGCGGTGCTATCCCCACATTTCCCCAGCGCAGATTGCCACAATTCACAATGGGGTTGATGCTGTCTTTGCTCCGGCGCCGGAGATGGCGATTCGCACCCTGCGGCAGTCCTATGGCATCACCCGGCCCTACGTCCTGGTGGTGGGCGATCGCGTGGGGGTGGGTGGCTACAAAAATATGCGGCTCCTGTGGGAAACCCTAGCGCAGCATCCCTCCCTCGGCGAAGGGCTGAGTATTGTTTGCTGCGGTGGCGCTTCGTCCTTAGAACCGGAACTGCGGCAGGTGTGGTCGGGGCCGGTGCACCATCATTTTTTCCGCGATGACGAGCTAGCCGTGGCCTACAGCGGGGCGATCGCCCTGGTCTATCCTTCCCTAAGCGAGGGTTTTGGGCTGCCCGTTCTCGAAGCCATGGCCTGCGGTTGCCCCGTCATTGCCTGCCCCTGTGCTGCCATCCCCGAAGTGGCGGGGGATTTGCCGTTGTACATCAGCGGCACCGATCCGGCGGAACTCTACCGGGCTCTGGAGGCTGTTCAAGATCCAGACTATCTGGGGCAGTACCGCCAACGCTGCTTTATCCACGCCCAAAAATTTAGCTGGCAGTCCACGGCGCGGGCCTATCAAAGCTACCTCCTAGGGGCGGTGCAGCAACGGATGCAGGCACAACGGGGAGCTTCCCTATGGCAGCACCTGGCCAATCTCCACGTCCGCGCCGAATCCCGACGGGAAGGGTTCGCCCACATGGGTATTTCTTGAACGGCTAGGATTCGGGCCAGAACATGGAGTCTAGGAGGCGATCACCCCCGGCGCGGCGCGCCAATTGGGAGTGGAGGACCGTAAAGCCCACAAAAAAAGGCACCGCCAGAAAGTGCACTACCCGCAAACCCTGCCAGTCGCCAAACCAATCTACGAGCCAAGCAAACTGCGCTGGTTTATACATAGCGATGCCGGTCAGAATGGGCAGTCCCAACACGGGAATGGCGGCGGTATAGAGCAGGCGGTGCCAAGCAAAGGTGCGGCGTTTGGCGTTGGTGGTTCTAGCCAGCGCTGTAACATCCTTGGCGGAGGCGAAGCGGTGCTGCCAGCGGCGGGTAAAGACCAAGTAGAGACCGTAGATGAAAAAATTGAGGCTGAAGAGCCCCATGGCGGCAAAGTGCCAGTGGCGACCGCCCGCTAGCCAACCTCCAAGCAGCACAAAGGGCGGAAAGTGCCAGCCGGCCCGCCCGCCAAAAACGGGGTTGGCATTGTAAATCTGCAATCCACTGGTCAGCATCAGGAACAGACTGATCAGGTTGACCCAGTGGAAGATGCGAATGTAGCGGGGTTGGGAGAAGGGTTTCATGGGGCATTGTCGCGAATGGCATAAGATTTAGCATAGCGTTTCATCCTTTTGCTAGAACTGCTGAACCTATGAGAACCCTTGTGTGGCACCGTCGGGATTTGCGCGTGGAAGATCATCCGGCCTTGGCGGCGGTGGTGGGGGCGGTGGTGAGCGTATTTGTCTTCGACCCCGAGATTCTCTATGCCGA
>DBAX01000042.1 GCA_002291895.1 Cyanobacteria bacterium UBA999 | reverse complement strand
CCGATCTCCGCCCCCACCCCCCACCCCAGAAGTGCAAACCCAGATGGCACGGGCCGATGCCGTTGCCCACGAGCTAGCCCAGCATCCCGTGAATCAATGGGGCGATCGCAGCCATCTGACCAAAAAAATCGCCAAACTCGAACAACTCCAACGCCAGTATGAATTTCAGCGCAGCGTCGTGGGCGATCGCCGGCAGCAGCACTGGGCCGACTTTATGGATCTCGTTGAAGTGCTTCGAGACCTCAATTGCCTTGACGACATTATCCCCACCTCCCTCGGACAGGTCGTAGCCTCCCTGCGGGGCGATAACGAGCTGTGGCTAGCGCTTGCCCTGTGCAGCGGCGAACTGGACACCCTCTATCCCCACCACCTGGCCACGGTTTGCGCCGCCCTCGTGATCGAAAACAACCGCCCGGATACCCGGGTGCGCGTCGGGCTCTCTCCCACGGTCGAAGAAACCCTCGATGCCCTCCGCCCCCTGCGCCGCCAACTCATCGACTGCCAACGCCGCCATCGGGTCGATATCCCCATCTGGCTGGAGTACGACCTAGCGGCCATCATCGAGCTTTGGGCCAGCGACGTGGATTGGGAAGATCTTTGCACCCAATCCAACCTTGATGAAGGCGATATCGTCCGCATGACCCGCCGCACCCTCGACCTACTCCACCAGCTCCCCCACATCCATCACCTGCCCGCCACCCTGCGCCAAAGCGCCCAGGAGGCAATCCAAAAGCTGGATCGCTTCCCCATCAGCGAAGTGCTTTGAGGTTGCACCCAAAAAATGTTGTTCGTCCTACAGGAGCTAAGGCATGTTAAGTCGTCTGCAGTTAAAAAATTTCACGGTTTTCCCCAGTGCAGATCTCCACTTTTCTAAGCATCTGAATGTAATTGTTGGGGAAAATAGCTCCGGGAAAACACACATCCTGAAAGTGATCTATTCAGCACTAGCAACGAGCTGGGAGGAAAGCCGCAAGCCAACAACTAGCACTCCTACAAAATCTCTAGTTCAGCCTCGCTTGGCTGAAAAACTCATTAATGTTTTTAGACCTGAATCTCTCGGAAGACTTGCTAGACGAAAGCAAGGGCATGAAAGATGTGACATCAAGCTTGTGTTTACAGATGAACGACTTAATTTTGAATTCAGCTTTTCAACGAATAGCAAAATCGAAGTCCAAGTTGAGCAGGTGCCAGAAGTTTGGCTGGAGAGCGCACCGGCCTATATTCCAACTCGTGAACTGCTTAGCATTTATCCAAATTTTATTGCAATATATGACGGGCATTATCTTGAGTTTGAAGAGACATGGAGAGATACTTGTCTACTTTTAGGCGCTCCTTTACAGCGAGGACCTAAAGAGAAAAGAGTACAAGAATTGTTGGAGCCGATTGAAAAGGCCATGGGTGGCTCAATTGAGTTAGATAAGAATGGACGCTTTTATCTGAAAAATAAGCAAGGTAGATTCGAGATGCCGCTTGTTGCCGAAGGTCAACGCAAACTAGCAATGCTGGCACGTTTGATTGCGACTGGAACATTGATGGATAAGGGCTTTTTGTTTTGGGATGAACCCGAGGCCAATCTTAATCCACTTCTTATCAAAAAAGTCGCCCAGAGCATTGTGAGCTTGAGTAAAACAGGCATTCAAGTATTTCTAGCCACCCATAGTTTGTTTCTACTCCGCGAGCTCGAGATCTTGCTAACCGCCAAAGACAATGCTGACGTCGCCCCCCGATTCTTCAGTCTCTATTTTTCTGGAGATCGGGTTTTGGTGAAACAGGGAGACGCAATTGACGAAATTGGAGACATCACAGCACTCGATGAGGAACTTGCTCAGTCTGATCGATTTATTCAGTCTGGAGAGCAAGCATGACAAACATTCAAGTTAATGGCTTGATATTTACTTTTCCGCCTTCATGGAAAGTTTGCAAGTATGACGAGTGGGCATTTTACCGCAATCAATTCATGAAGTTGCTTTCTGGAATTAAAGCTGTCGATCTCATTGCGATTGAAGGCCACGATATATGGTTAATCGAAGTCAAAGATTACAGACAATATTCACGCACTAAAGTTATGGACATTGCCGATGAAGTAGCACAAAAAGTTCTCTTCACCCTTGCAGCCATGTTGCCAGCCAAATGCAATGCTTCAGATCCTTCAGAAAAGGCTTTCGCGCAGGAAGTTGCCCAAGGACAAAGATTGCATGTTGTCTTACACCTTGAACAACCAGCTAAGCATTCAAAGTTATCTCCCCGTGCTATCGATCCTGCAAACGTTCAGCTTAAATTAAAAGCAATCATCAAGCCCATTGATCCCCATCCAAAAGTTGTTGAATCTACTCAGATGGGAAAATTAGCATGGCAGGTCAAATAGATTATCCTCACGACAAAAAAAGTGCTGAACTAAAACCCACAGGATTTGCGAAGTAAGCGCAGGGAATGATCGCCCCATCTAGGTCAGATGCTGCAACATTTCGGCGATCGCCCGGGCAGAGGATGGCCGATCCACTGGACGGGGGGCAGAAATCTGGGCAACCACTGCCGACAGTGCCGGGGGCGCTCCGGGAATCCGATCCAGATAAAGCCGGACACCCTGTCCCCGATCCTGCAAGTAGGCACTGGGATCGATCCCCGTAAGGATGTAACAAAGGGTCGGGGCGATCGCATAGAGATCGGACGCCACCACGGGCTTACCCATATTCTGTTCCGGCGGGCAAAAACTAGGGGAACCAATGCAAGTTCCGAGGGGCGTACCCACCTCCTTGACCGCCCCAAAATCAAGCAGCACCAACCGCTGGTCAGCGTGCCGCACCAAAATATTGGCGGGCTTGATATCCCGATGGATGACCGGAGGATCTTGGTGGTGAAGGTAGTCTAGGATCCCGCACAGTTGCACCATCCAGTCCCGCGCCTCGGCAAACCCCACCCGCCGTCGCTGACGCACTAGAGACTCCAAATCCTGTCCATAGATCATTTCCATCACCAGGTAGGGCTTCCCCTGTTCCACAAAATAGTCGTAAAACCGCGGTATTCCTGGGTGGTTCAGCCGCTGCAAAGTGCGGGCTTCGCGCTCAAACAACTCCTGAGCCTTGGCATAGCGCATCATATCCCCATTCATTTCCTTGAGCACCTGCACCTGGCCAGCCCACCACACCTGGTAGGTGGTGCCCATACCCCCCCGCCCCAAAACCTTAAGGAGGCGGTAGGAACGCACCTGACCAAGCTCCTGCAGTGGTTGTCCGCAGTCCTGGCAAAATAGGGCATCGGGCTGATTATTGCCGTGGGTGCAGGGCGGCAACACCTCAAAAGTGAGAAATGGGCCAGATGCGGTCAAATGGGCCACCATCCCCGATGTGATGACCACCTGCTGCACCGGCTGCCCCGCCACGTAGGTGGGGTTGCGTCCGCGGTGCATCAGGAACCACTCCTGTCCCCGGCGCTGCAGCGTCAAGTGATGCCCCGACACCATCGGACTCTCCACCAGTACGGTGCTTTGGGGTAGGCGACCAACGGTAATTTCGGTCTCCGCCAGAAACAGCCAACGACGATCGGGATGAACTTGCTGGGGCGATCGCCGTAACTCAATGGCTAGCATGATGGTTAAGAATATATTAAGATGCGATTAATGTTCATCACTTGCTGATTACGTCCGCACCTCACAATAATAATAAGGTTAGAGGTTTTACACAGGGGTGGCATTGTGCGCAAAAAGATTCTCCTATCGCAACTATCGGAAGAGCAAGGCAAACTCTGGTACACCGCCCTGACCACCCAAAGAATTGATGTTACTTGGGAGCCCAGCACCACCGACCTCCTGCAGTTGATGGAGCAGCGCCAACGGGAGCGGGCACCTATCCCCGACCTGATCGTTCTCGACATTGGCATCCGCTCCGCCGACTCTAGCACCCTATTGGCCAGTTCGCTCTGCCGCTGGTGCTCCGAGCACTATCCCGACCTAAAAATTATTCTTACCAACCCCCGCCAAGAGCAAATCCGCCAGGCGGAGTCCCGCTGGGCCACCCGCCAGGGAGCCGTAGACCTCTTTCCCCGGCTGCAAAAGGACAACATTTCGAGCACCATTAAAAAGGTTACGGACTATCTTTCCTGCAAGTTTTGGCAGGAGCCCATCGATCAGCTCGCCGATACGGTGCAGTTTACCGATGATGCCGCCAAGGATGATGGAGAGCAGTCTCCGGTGGCGATCGCCGAACCCGACCCCAAGGGCAAAAAGCGCAATGTCCGCGATGCTGCTACGGAGGAATTGGCCCGCAAAATCGCCATGATCCCCCTCATGATCATGTCTGGGGAGCTAGAAGGCGGCACCCAAACCACCGAAAGCGGCATTTCTCTGGATGCCACCCTCTCCCAGCTAACCCTTTACGATACCGAAATTGACATCAACGCCCCCAGCGGTGAGGTGGCCCAAGCCCTGAATGAATCGGCCCAAGCACCCGGCGTCATCCTGACCGACGACAATCACTTTGTTGGCATGATCTCCCGGCGGCTGTTTTTGGAGTACATGAGTCGCCCCTACGGCCTTGAGCTGTTTCAGAAGCGCCCCACCCGCGTTCTATATAACCAGTGCAAAACCGATCACCTCATCCTCCAGGGCACAGCCTCCGTAGTCTTGGCTGCCCAGACCTGTCTCCAGCGCCCCAGCGAGCTAATCTACGAACCCATTGTGGTCAAAATGGAGTCCGGGGTCTACCGCATTCTGGATGTGCCCGATCTGCTGCAGGCCCAAATGCAGATCCAAGACCTAGCCACGCGCATGCTCCGGGAGCAAACCCAAGCCCGGATGATCCAAACCGAAAAAATGGCTAGTCTCGGTCAAATTGTGGCGGAGGTTTCCCACGACATTCGCAACCCGGTGAATTTCATTTACAGCAACATGGACTACCTCACCACCTACACCAATGGTTTGATGGACATGGTGCGGGCATACTCCCAGCAACCCCAGGAACCAGCAGCGGCGATCGCCATCAAAGAAGAGATCGACTGGGAATTTTTACAAACCGACCTGCCCAAGGTACTCAAAAGCATCCGCTTTGGGGCCGAGCAACTGATGCGGTTGGTCAGCAGCCTGCAAAGCTTCTCCCACATGGAAGATCAGGAAACCGCCACCGCTGTGAACGTCAACGATTGTGTTGAGAACGGGCTGATGATTTTGAGCAATCGGCTCAAGGACGTTGTGGTGCACAAAAACTTTGGCGACGTGCCTCCGATTCAGGGGTACGGCGGTCAACTGGTGCAAGTATTTATGAACATCATTGGCAATGCCATCGACGCGCTCAACGAAATGCAAACCAAGCCCAAAACCTCAGATCTAGAGCTAACCGAGGGCGACACCACAATTCTGACCGCTGCCCTAGAGCAATGGCGGCCGACCCTAGACCTGCGTAGCGATGTGGTGCAGCAGGCTGGTCAGTCCTGGGTTTCGGTCAAAATAGCCGACAACGGCCCCGGTATTCCCCCCGAAATCCAAACCCGAATTTTCGATAGCTTCTTTACCACCAAAAAATCTGGGGAAGGAACTGGTCTGGGTCTGGCGATCTGCAATCAAATTATTGCCCAAAAGCACGGCGGTCGGTTGCAACTAAAATCTCCCTACGTGCCGGTGGGCAGTTCCGAGCCGGCTCAGGGTACTGAGTTCGAGATTCTTCTGCCCCTGACGACTCCATGACCGCAGCCCCTCAGACATTACCCGACACCCTCGAAGCTGCAGTTGCTGAGATGGTTGCCGCCCTTCAGGCGGCCCTGTCGGCGGGCTGCACCCGTATTATTCTCGACCTGCGCTTCCCCGACCTGCTTGTGTTGCCCGTAGCCTACGAGGTTGCGCTTTTTTTAAGTGCTGCCTACGGTGATCGATGGCAAGCCCTATGCACCGATGCCGGCACGGCGGCCCTAGCCAAACGAGATTGGCAGAACTTGACAGTTTCCCTGCGTGGAGTTAACGAAGGACGGGCTGCCATACGTGAGTCCGATCGCGCCTTTTTGCTGATTTCCCCCAGTGCTACCGAGTCCGATCGCGTCGAAAAACTCTTAGATTTAGTGGGCGATCGCCCCTTTGTGATGCTTAACCCCCGCCTAGAAAATGCTGAGGTCGGCTTGGGGCTTACCGCCCGTCGCCTGCGGGAACGATTTATGTCTCGGTTTGAAGTTGTCTATTATTTACAGCCCCTTGAGGGCAAGGGAGCCCTGCATCGCGTTTACCCTGAGAACTGGGAGGTATGGCAGCAAACGCCCGTTGGCATGGACCTCCTCCAAACTATGCCCCTGCGCCCCAGCGGTGACGAACTAGATCGCCTGTTTCGGCAACAGACCGGCGCGCCTGCGGCTTCATTTTTAAGCCGGTTACAGCAATTTTTCAATGCCCTGAGTCGCTAGGGGACGGGGCTTTCCTTAACGCGGCTAAAATACTATTATTAGAAGCTTTGGTGCCCTGCTGTTGGGTGCTGATTTTTGCCATTTTTTCGCCATCTCGGGGACGGGGATTCTATGACTGCCGCTGCTAAAAAGTATCACATCGTCACCTTTGGCTGCCAAATGAACAAAGCCGATTCCGAGCGGATGGCCGGTATTCTGGATCATTTGGGGCACCAACCCACCGAAGACGTGGAGCAGGCCGATATTGTTTTGTACAACACCTGCTCGATCCGGGACAATGCTGAGCAGAAGGTTTACTCCTACCTTGGGCGACAGTTGCGGCGCAAACAGGAACGCCCCGATCTCACGCTGATTGTGGCAGGTTGCGTGGCCCAGCAGGAGGGAGAAGCATTGCTGAGACGGGTGCCCGAATTAGATCTGGTCATGGGGCCGCAGCATGTCAACCGCCTCGATGACCTGCTCGAGCAGGTGGCCCAGGGCTCCCAGGTATTGGCGGTGGATACCGCATATATCGAAGAAGACATTACCAAACCCCGACGGCACAGCACGGTTACGGCCTGGGTAAATGTGATCTACGGCTGCAATGAAAACTGCACCTACTGCATCGTGCCCTACGTTCGGGGACGGGAACAGTCGCGATCGCCCCAACACATTCGCCAAGAAATCGAACACCTGGCGCACCAAGGCTATCGGGAGATCACCCTCCTGGGGCAAAACATCGATGCCTACGGACGGGATCTGCCCCCCGGCAGCATTGGTCAGGGCATTGGGGGCAAAATCACCTTCACGGACTTGCTGTATTTCATCCACGATGTACCGGGCATAGAGCGCATTCGCTTTGCCACGAGCCATCCCCGCTACTTCAGCCCTCGCCTCATCCAGGCTTGCGCCGAGCTGCCGAAGGTGTGCGAACACTTTCACATTCCCTTCCAGTCGGGGGATAACGACATTCTCAAGGCCATGGCCCGGGGATATACCCACCAGCGGTATCGTCGCATCATCGACCAAATTCGCCAGCTTATGCCCGACGCCGCCCTCAGCGCCGATGCCATTGTCGGTTTTCCCGGCGAAACAGAGGCTCAATTTGCCCAGACCCTCCAGCTTGTGGATGACATTGGCTTCGATATTGTCAATACGGCTGCCTACTCGCCGCGCCCGGGAACCCCTGCGGCCCAATGGGAGCACCAAGTCAGCGACGCCGAAAAGAGCGATCGCCTGCAACGGCTGAACCACCTTGTCAACCAAAATGCCATGGAACGTTCCCAGCGCTATTTGGGTCGGCGGGAGGAAATTTTACTAGAGGGACGCAACCCCAAACAACCAGCGCAAATGATGGGGCGCACTCGCACCAACCGGATCACTTTTGTGGATTTGGGCGCACAGGGCTCCCAGGATGATGCCCATTGGATGGGTGAGACAGTGCAAACCACCATCACCGAGGCTCGGGCATTCAGTTTAACTGGACAATTGCTGTAGTAATTTGTTATATTCTATTAACTTGTGCGTTTGCAGCCCTCTTGATATTGGCACGCATTTCCGGCACGCAGCACGGGTCGCTAACTCAACGGTAGAGTACTCGGCTTTTAACCGATTAGTTCCGGGTTCGAATCCCGGGCGACCCATAAAATGTCCAAAGAATGCCTTCAAAGGTGTACGTAACTCTATCCGTAGGTCATTCCCGATATTTTTTCTGCGCCCATGGGCGCTGTTTGCCCAGTTACCCGGTGATCGCCTGTCGTGTTTCGGTACCAGTGCCACAGCAATTGAGCCATCGTACAACCAACAAACTGCGTTGCCTTCGCGGTGCCCTAGCCTCCACGGTTTCGGCAGGAACCTTCAGCGAGCCTTCCATTCCTAGGTAAAGATACCGCTATACTGTCTGAGAACTTTTCCCCACCGCTATGCACCGAATTGCCTCTGCGGCACTCCCGATCGCCCTGACGTTCCTAGGCCTGTCGGCTCCGGCGATCGCCCAGAATGTCGCCACAGTTTATATCGATGCCCAAAGGGGCATTGACCGCGCCGATGGCGGCACCCCAACCAAGCCCCTACGCACAATCACCTATGCGCTGCAGCGGCGCTCCCTGCGGAACGGCACCATCTTGCAACTGGCTGCGGGCAGCTATCGGGCAGAGCAGGGCGAGCGATTTCCACTGCGGATTCCCCGGGGGATTACCCTCCGTGGTGATGAAGCCACCAAGGGACAGAACGTCATCATTGCCGGCGGCGGCCCCTTTGCTGGCCAGAGTGTGGCCCTGACCCTAGGCGATCGGGCCCAATTACGGGGGGTAACCGTTACCAATCCCTTACCGCGGGGATACGGTATCTGGCTGGAAAACACCAGTCCGGTGCTGGTGTCCAATCGGATACGGGGTAACTCCCAGGATGGCATAGTAATCCGCGGGGCCTCCCAAGCCATGATTTTGCAGAATCTCATTGAGCGCAATGGTACCAGTGGGGTGGCGATCGAGGCGGCGTCGAGTCCAGAAGTGCGGGGCAACCTGATTCGCGACAACGGCTATGGCATCAGCATTCGCCAACAGGCAGCGCCCCAGATCGCCGAAAATGAAGTGCGGCGCAACCAGGATGGCGTCCTCGTTCAGGGGAGTGCCCGCCCCCTGCTGCGACAGAATCAAATCCTGGACAACCAGCGCTATGGGCTGTCGGTGCTCTCCAATGCCTTGCCCGATCTTGGCACCGCGAGCGATCCGGGCAATAATCGCCTCCAGGGCAATCAAGAGGGGGATTTACTCAACCAAACTCCCCAAACCCTCTCCTTGGTGGGCAATCAAGTTGCCCGCGATCGCATTCAGGGGCAGGTTACGCTTCAAGCGGCAGTTTTTTCGCGGCAACTACTGACGGGTACGGCTCCAGCGCCCCTCCCCCAGACACCGGCGCCGCTTGTCATTCCCCAACAGGTGCCCAGCCAACAGGTAGTCGTCCGCCTCACCCCTGAGGTGCCCGAGGTGGGAGTGGTGGTGCTCTCCCCCGCCTTGCCCCCCATCCGCCGCACGCCCCCGGCTGGAGAAGCCGTCAATAAGCCGATTATCATTGCACCGCCCACTACCCAATCCCGCGATCCCAGCCAGCCCGTAACGCCGCCGCGCTATCGGGTAGTGGTTCCGGGGGCTACGCCAGCGGTAACCCTACAGGTGCGACGGTTGATTCCCAATGCCTTCAACTCTCGGGCCCGAGGGCGGGAAGTCCTGCAAATTGGGGCCTACAGCGATCGCCGCATGGCGGAGCTTCAGGTGCGCCGTTTGGTGGAAGAGGGTATCCGCGCCCAAATCGAGCGCATCGATTCCCGGTGAACCCTATTGCGGCACGCCCAGGGCATCGAGCATGGCGCTGAATTTAAGCTGGGTTTCAGCGGTTTCGTCCTCCGGGCGGGAGGCAGCGACAATGCCCGCACCG
This sequence comes from Cyanobacteria bacterium UBA999, assembly GCA_002291895.1. GTDB lineage: Bacteria > Cyanobacteriota > Cyanobacteriia > Pseudanabaenales > Pseudanabaenaceae > UBA999. The sequence goes on along the minus strand of DBAX01000042.1, from coordinate 3,552 downwards.
GCAAACAATTCCGCGCGATCCCCCACGAGATAGGCAGAACGGATGCCCACGGCAAAGGTTGCCCGCCCCGCTCCGTCGAGCCAGCCCACGGGAGCGGCGTACCAACCGCGATCGCGCGGTTCCCATGCAGCCAAAAAGTCCAGAGCTTCTTGTCGGGGCTCGCCCCCTACGGCAGCGGTGGGATGGAGCGATTGCAATAGCGCAAACACCTGTCCGAGGGAAGGCCGGGGTAGCTGCGCGCGAATCGGGGTGTAGAGGTGCTGGACATTGGCAAGTTTGAGTACTTGCGGGAGGTCACCGGGCTGGGGCAGGAAACCGCACAACCCCAGGCGATCGCAGATCGATTGCACTACTAAAGCGTGTTCGTGGCGTTCCTTGGCACTGTGCCACAGGGCATCGGCAAGGCGCTGGTCGGCAGTGAAGTCCTGTCCCCGCTCCATGGAGCCGGCGATCGCATCACAGGTCAGCCACCCAGGTTCCATCTGGAACAGTCGCTCGGGGGATGCTCCTAAAAATAGCCGTCCGTCGGGGCTTTCTAGTAAAAAAATCAAACAGTTGGGAAATTGCCGCTGGAGCCGCGCCAAGACCGCCCAGGGTTGCCATGGGGCACTGGCGAACACTTCCAGGGTGCGGGCTAGAACCACTTTCTTTAGGGTTCCCTTCTGAATTGCCATCAGCGCCCGGTGCATCGTCTCCTGCCACAAAACCTGTTGTCGGTCATCCACGCGGCAGGAGGGCATCGCCCCCAAGAAGGGCTCTCCGGCGGAGGACAGGGGCTTTTGGGCGATCGCCATTTGCTGCGCTACTAGGGCTGCCACCGATGTTGCGTCCATTCCCGGCAATATCTGACACTGCACCTGGAGGCGCACTCCGTCCGCCGTTTGGCGCAAAAGCCGTTGGGGCAACCATAGGCAATTCTGGCTGCTATCCTCAGCAAAGGCAAAACCACCGACGAGAATCGGCACCTCCCCTACGAAGTGGGTCACCGCCGCTGCCGCAAATGCCGCAGCCTGCGGAAAACGTCCATCGCCACCTCCCTGCCACGACGCTGATGCGCCGGTTCCGGTCAACGTCACATCGGCTTGCCGCCAATAGAACAGGCGATCCCTGGGCTGGTAACATAGCCACGCCAGGGGTGCCACCGGAGAAACCTTCTCGCTGTAGCACAGAACAATCGGCTGCCCCAACTGCACCGCCCGCTGGCATGCCGCCGCAGCTAATGCGCCCAGGGACTCATCCGCCACTCTGATTTGCCAATTCCTGGAGACGTTCCTGTTGGTCTTTGGAAATACAGCTTTGAACCACCTCTTCGATGTTGCCGTTTAGAACTTGCTCGAGGGGAAAATTTTGCCCCAGGCGGTGCTCGGTCAAGCGGTTATCTTTGTAATTGTAGGTGCGGATCTTTTCCGATCGCGACCCAGTTCCCACCTGCGATCGCCGCATGGAGGTAATCGCTTCCTGCTGCTCGCGCATCTTAATTTCGTAGAGCTTGGCCCGCAAAATCTGCATGGCCCGCTCTTTGTTTTTGAGCTGGCTGCGCTCTTCGGTGCAAAAAATGCGAATGCCCGTCGGTTTGTGGAACAAGTCTACGGCGGTTTCCACTTTGTTCACGTTTTGACCGCCAGCCCCCCCCGACCGCGCCGTGGTCATCTCGATGTCTTTGGGATCGATGTGCACTTCCACTTCATCGACTTCGGGCATGACCGCCACCGTGGCGGTGGAAGTGTGCACCCGCCCCGAAGCCTCGGTGGCCGGCACCCGCTGCACCCGGTGTACTCCCGATTCAAACTTGAGGTGGCTGTACACGCGATCGCCCTGGATTTCCAGGATCACTTCTTTGTAGCCCCCCATCTCGCCGACGGATTCGCTCAGCAAACTCACCCGCCAGCCCTGACCCTCGGCGTACCGGCTGTAAATTTTCAGCAAATCCCCCGCCCATAGGCTGGCCTCGTCGCCACCGGTGCCCGCCCGGATTTCCAACATGATGTTCTTGTCGTCGTTGGGATCCTTCGGCAACAACAACACCTTGAGTTCTTCTTCGAGCTGACCCAGCTCTCTTTGCAACTCGTCGATTTCTTGGGCCGCCAGTTCCCGCATTTCCGGATCGTTGCTCTCCCGTTGGAGTTGCTTGGCCCCTTGCAAATCCTGCTCGGCCTGCCGCCACCGTTCGTAGACCGTGACGGTTTCTTCCAGAGAAGCCCGGGCCTTGGCCACCCGCTGCAATTCGGTGGGGTCGCCCACCACATCGGGGTCGGCCAAGCGCCGGGTCAATTCGTGAAAGGTGTGCTCGATCGCCTGGAGTTTGTCTTCGAGGTAGGCGGCAGCCATGGCAACTCGCTAAAAAGGGGCAAAAAAACGGCGGGTCGGAACCAAGCTACTTTTTCTTTTTCTTGGCGGCAGCTTCTTTCTTGGCGGCGGCTTTCACTTCTTCGAGGGCAGGCCCTTCCTTGAGCACCGGGGCTTTCACTTCTTCCGCCGAAAAACCGTACTTCCGCAGGAAGCGATCGACGCGACCTTCGGCATCGACGATCTTTTGGGTGCCGGTATAAAACGGGTGGTTCCCCGACCACAGGTCAACCTGGAGTTCGGGCTTGGTCGAACCTACGGTGGCCACCACTTGGCCGTTGCAAATGACTTTGGCTTCGGGGTACCACTGGGGATGAATGTTGGGTTTGGGCATGGTTTTGGTTGACGCACGGATCCCTAATTATACTGTGTTTGCCGGCAAATCGCCACCCCAATGGGTTAAGGGGCGGCTTGGCGGTACCGTTCTTTGAACCGCTGTTCTTCGGCGCGGCGATCGACGATGGGGAGGGGATAATCTCGCCGGTTGAGGATGGCACCGCTGTGGATTTCATCGGCGGTGGCGTGCCGCAGGGCGGGCAACCATTGTCGGATGTAGGCGGCATCGGGATCGAATTGTTGGGATTGGCGGTAGGGGTTGAAGATGCGCAGGGGTTTGGGGTCCATGCCGCTGGAGGCGCTCCACTGCCAGCCGCCGTTGTTGGCGGCCAAATCCCCATCCAGCAACTGCTGCATGAAGTAGGCTTCGCCCCACTGCCAGCTCACCAGGAGGTTTTTGGTCAGGAAGCTGGCGACGATCATGCGGCAACGGTTGTGCATCCAGCCGGTGTGCTTGAGTTCCTGCATGGCGGCATCGACGATGGGATAGCCGGTGCGCCCTTCGCACCAGGCGGCAAAGCGATCGGGGTTGTTTTCCCAGACAAAGTTTTGCATGGCGGGACGGTAGGCGCCGGTCTCCAGTTCGGGGAAGTGCAGCAACACGTGTTGGTAAAACTCCCGCCAACACAGTTCCTGTTGCCAGGTTTGCCATCCCTGGCGGGCTTCGTCGCTGCGGATGCGATCTTCGGCGGCGGTGACGTGGGCCCAGACCCGCCGCATGCCCACGGTGCCAAACCGCAAGTGGGGGCTTAAGCGGGAGGTGCCGGCCTCGCCGGGAAAGTTGCGGGCTTCCTGGTAGGCAAAGAGGCGATCGCCGTCGCAAAAGTCTTGGAGCAGGTTCAGGGCGGCCGCTTCGCCGCCGGGGGGGAG
>DBAX01000059.1:2042-4637 GCA_002291895.1 Cyanobacteria bacterium UBA999 | reverse complement strand
CCAGAGTTGGGAGGGCGTTTTCCCCGTACCCAGTTCCAAGCCTTTGGTTGCAGTTACCCAGAGCAGCTCCGAAGGTAGGGTGGGTGGGAGGGACTCAATCAGCGCCCGCAGCCCCACCATCGACACCGCCGAGATCGCGACCTGCGCTTGGGGGAGTACCCGATCAAGGGGTATGGTTCCTCGCCGCGACCAGAGCGTAACGCTGTGGCCCTGGGCCCGGGCAAGCTGCGCTAGAGCCGATCCCCACGCTCCTGCTCCCAAAATCAGGATTGAAACAGGATGAAAATGCATACAAGCAACGATGATATAATTTGGCAGCATACCCTGAGAGCGGGCGACGCCGAAAGGGTACACCGAAGGCCTATTTGGCAGCATCGGCACTTTAATTGAGGGGTCAGGGCGCAATGATTGAGATGAAGGTCGCGGGTATTGCCATTGATGGAGTCAGCCGCAATCCAGTTGTGCTTCTGCGCGATGCATCGGAGCGTCGGGCGATTCCCATCTGGATTGGTGAAACCGAGGCCCGGGCGATTGTAGCGGCTCTAGATGCCAAGCCTACCGCGCGACCCATGACCCATGACCTGTTGGTGAACCTCCTGGATACCTGGGGTCTCACCGTGGAGCGGGTGGTGATCCACTCCCTCAAAAACAGCACGTTCTATGCCGTTTTGACGGTTACCATGGGCGAAATCAAGAAGGAAATCGATGCCCGTTCTAGCGACGCGATCGCCATTGCTCTGCGGGCCCACTGCCCGATTTGGGTGATGGAAGAAGTGATTTTGGAGGCTTCTATTCCGGTAGATCAGGATGCCGATGAGGCCGAGCGGCGCGCTTTTCGGGAATTTTTAGCCGACATTACCCCCAGCGATTTGGTCAAGCGGGGTACTCGGGACGCTAATTAGGACATTCTCTAGTCCCTAATCCTCTAGGGCCAACTGCACCAGGCGATCGCACAGCTCGGCAAAGGGCACGCCCGATGCCTCCCAGAGTTTGGGATACATGCTGGTGGCCGTGAATCCCGGAAAGGTATTGATTTCATTGACCAAAATGGTCGCCGTATCCGGCAAGTAGAAAAAATCCACCCGGGCCAATCCCCGACCGGCGATCGCCCGAAAAGCTTGGAGCGCCATCTGCTGCACCGCCTCTGTTACCTCCGACGGCACCGGTGCCGGAATGTGCAACTGGGCCTGACCGGAGGTGTACTTGGTCTCATAGTCATAAAAATCGCTGCTGTAGGTAATCTCGCCCACGACCGAAGCCTTGGGGGTATCGTTTCCCAGTACAGCGCACTCAATTTCCCGGGCCACGACTCCCTGCTCCACGATGCAGCGGTGGTCGTAGCTGAGGGCCGTGGCGATCGCCACCTGTAGTTGGTTGCGATCGCGCGCCTTAGAAATCCCCACGGAGGAGCCCAAATTGGAGGGCTTGACAAAGCAGGGATAGCCCAACCGTTCCTCAATGTGGGCGCACCAATCCGCCGGCTCCCCCTGCCACTGCCGCCGGGTGAGGGAAATAAACTTGACTTGGGCCAAGCCCGCCTGGGCAAACACCGCCTTCATCAAAATTTTGTCCATGCCCACGGCCGCCGCTAGCACCCCATTGCCCACAAAGGGCTTCTGCATCAGGGTCAGCAACCCCTGCACCGTGCCGTCTTCCCCATTGGGCCCGTGGAGCACCGGCACCCAAACATCCACCGCTGCAGCATGCTCCGGCAGGGCAAAGGTCGTGGGTAGCTCCGCCATAGCGATGTCCCGCCCCCCAAGCACTTCCTGGGAAAGGTGCTCGCTACACCACAGGCCATCCCGGCTGAGGTAAAACGGCCGCACCCGATAGTGGGGGCAGCCTTCGAGACCGGCGGCAAAGGCCCGCGCCGAAAGGATTGAAACTTCGTGCTCTCCCGAACGCCCGCCGAAGAGCAGCCCAACGGTCCATGGAACTTGTGTCATAGCTGAGCAGTATATCCCAGGACAGAGGCTTTTTAGGGGGCAATCCCATCCCTAGGGACGATTCAGAGTAAGATTGACGGTGCACTGCTACTGTCTTTAGGCTCCTATGATTCACGAAATTTTCATGCCAGCACTGAGTTCCACCATGACCGAAGGCAAGATCACCGCGTGGGTGAAAGCAACGGGGGATCAGGTGTCTAAGGGTGAAACGGTCGTCATCGTTGAGTCGGACAAGGCCGATATGGATGTAGAAAGCTTTTATGAGGGCTATCTGGGGCAAATCCTCGTCCCGGCGGGTGAAAGTGCCCCCGTCGGCCAGGCGATCGCCTACGTAGCTGAAACCCTCGAAGAACTGGCGGCTGTGCCCCAGACCACAACCCCTAAACCTGCCGAATCCACGGCTTCCCCCTCATTCCATGCCCCCCAAACCCTTGTGGCTGAGCCTAGCCCCGAGGCGATTCCGGAAACCGTGACCGCGATGGACGGGCGGCTGATTGCCTCTCCCCGGGCTAAACGTTTGGCTAAGGAACACAACATCGACCTGCATACGGTGCAGGGCACGGGCCCCAACGGCCGCGTTCGGGAGGCAGATATCCTCGCCCGGGTTCGCCCCCCGGCTGCCGCAGCACCGCTCGCCACACCCACTTAT
>DBAX01000059.1:0-1695 GCA_002291895.1 Cyanobacteria bacterium UBA999 | reverse complement strand
CACCCACTTATACACCCGCTGCCGCACCCGCAGTTCCCGTAGCGACAGCTCCATCCGCGCCCCCATCCCCAGCAGCCGCCGATGTTCCCACCCCCCTGACCACGCTGCAGCAGGCTGTGGTGCGCAACATGAATGCTGCGGTGCAGGTACCGGTTTTTCGCGTGGGCTACACCGTGACTACCGATGCCCTCGACCAGCTCTACAAACAGGTGAAATCTAAGGGCGTGACGATGACGGCACTTTTGGCTAAGGCCGTGGCCCTCACCCTTAAAAAACATCCCCTGCTCAATGCCAGTTTTACGGAGCAGGGCATCGTTCGCCACAGCCAGATCAATGTTGCTGTGGCCGTGGCCATGGATGATGGGGGGCTGATTACGCCTGTGCTGGCTGCCGCCGACCAGAGCGATCTCTACAGCCTTTCCCGCACGTGGAAATCCCTAGTGGAGCGGGCCCGGGCTAAGCAACTGCAGCCCCAGGAGTACAGCAGCGGAACCTTTACCATTTCTAACCTGGGCATGTTTGGCGTGGATCGCTTCGATGCCATTTTGCCCCCGGGCACGGGAGCGATTTTGGCCGTGGGGGCTTCGCGCCGCCAAGTGGTGGCCACTGCCGATGGGGCGATCGCCGTGCGTAGCCAGATGCAGATCAACCTAACCTGCGACCACCGCATCATCTATGGTGCCCATGGGGCGCAATTTTTGCAGGATCTGGCCCAACTGCTGGAATCCGACCCCCAGAGCCTCACCCTTTAGGTCGTCCCGGCAAATACCAGGGTGGCGGCCCCGGTCATGGAAACGCGGTTGCTGTCCTCCTGCCAGTGGATATCGAGGGAACCGCCGGGAAGCGTCACCGTGCAGTGGCGTTGCCCCCGTCCCGTGAGCACGGCAGCCACCACTACGGCACAGGCACCGGTGCCGCAGGCGAGGGTGGCTCCGGCACCGCGCTCCCAAACCCGCATTTTGAGGTGGTTAGGGTGCACTACCTCCACAAACTCCGTGTTGGTGCGCCGAGGGAAGGCGGGGTGGTGCTCAAAAAGGGGCCCCAGGGTTTCTAGGGCGATCGCCGCCACATCGGGCACGAAGGTGACGCAGTGGGGATTCCCCATACTCACCGCCGTGACCGTCCAAGATTGCGCGCCAACGACCACGGGTACATCCAGGACGCGCTCTTCCCCGGGCGCGAGGGTGGTCGGAATTTGGGCCGCGCCCAGGATTGGGGCCCCCATATCCACGGTGACGGTGCCATCGCCATGCACTTGGGGCACCATGGTGCCGGCCCCGGTGGCAATGCGATAGCGCCCATCGGCAGTGGGGGAGGGTAGGTTTCTATCGGTGAGGAATTGGGCCAGGCAGCGAATCCCATTGCCGCACATCTCTGGCTCCGAGCCGTCGGAATTGTAGAGCCGCATTTGGTAATCGGCGTGCTGCGGGTCGGAGGATGGCAGGAGAAAAATTACGCCATCGCCGCCAATGCCAAAATGGCGATCGCACCAGCTAGCCGCTTCCTCAGGAGACAGCAACGGTGCGGATTGGCTGCGGTTATCGAGGATGATGAAGTCATTACCCAGTCCGTGGTATTTCCAGAAAGGCAGTGGTTGTGTACCCATCGACAGTTGCGCCCCATCCAGCGAAAGTATGGCTATTGTACGGCCCGCGGCAGGATCACACCAAAAACGCTGCCCCGCCCCTCCTCCGA
>DBAX01000062.1 GCA_002291895.1 Cyanobacteria bacterium UBA999 | reverse complement strand
GATGGCGGGGATAAACAAACCTGCTTCGGAGAAGCGATCGGCCATTGCCATGGTTTCGGCGATACTGCCCACCCGCAAAGGAACGATCGGGGTGGTGATGGGTTGGCGTAGGGTTTGCTGCAAGCGCGCCACATGCTGCCAGAGGCGATCGCGCCGTTGGGGTTCCTGTCCGATCAGTTCGATGCCCTTGAGGGCGGCGGCGGTGTCGGCGGGGGAGAGGGCGGTGGTGTAGATCCAGGTGCTGGTACGGTTGCGCAAATAATCAATCAGGGTGCGGCTACCCGCCACATAGCCCCCCAAACTACCAACGGCCTTACTGAGGGTGCCCACCTGGACAAGGGGCTGGGGAATGCCCAGGGCAGCAACCAGTCCGCGCCCCTCCCCCAGTACCCCGGTGCCGTGGGCTTCATCCACAAGAACCATAGCCCCGTAGGTGTCTGCCAGGGCCCTAATCTCCCGAAGCGGTGCCCAGTCCCCGTCCATGCTAAATACGCTGTCGGTAACGATCAGGCAACGGCGGTGGTGCGATCGCCGGGTGCGGAGGAGGTTTTCTAGTGCTGCAAGGTCTTTGTGGGCATAGGAGCATAGGGTGGCCCGGCTCAGTTGGGCTCCCTGCTGCAGGCAGGCGTGGTTGTAGGCATCCGCTAGGATCAAATCCCGCGATCCCACCAGGGCCGCTACCGTACCGAGGTTGGCCAAATAGCCGGAGCTAAAAACCAAGGCCGCTTCGGTTTGCTTCAATGCGGCGATCGCCTCTTCTAATTGCCCATGGAGCGGCAGGTGCCCCGTCACCAAGCGCGAGCCAGTGCTACCCGTCCCATAGGTGGCGATCGCCTCTTGGGCAGCGGCCTTCAGGCGGGGGTCCTGGGCTAGCCCCAGGTAGTCGTTACTGGCAAAATGCACCATGCCGCTGGCGGTGGTCACCGACCGGGGCGCCCGATACCAACCGGCACGGTGGATGGTGGTCAGGGATGCAGTGAGCCAATGGTAGGGATCGCTAGAATCCATAGAAGCTTTACCCAAAAAAAACTCCGCAACCCCTAGGCGATCGCGGAGTGAACCAATAACTGCGCCAGTAGACGCGCCGATGAATGTGCTAGCGGACGCGCTGCACTATGGCAGCGGAGGCTAGGGTAAAGGGGCCAGAATGCAGTTCTAGCGCCCACCTACAGCACCCCAGCGCGCCCCCGTAGCCTAGCAGTCGTAGTACAAGCTGAACTCATAGGGATGGGGACGAATACCCACCTGCAGCACCTCGTTGTTGAGCTTGTAGGAAATCCAAGTCTTGAGGAAGTCTTCGGTAAATACGCCGCCCTTGAGTAAAAACTCATGGTCATTTTCCAGATTTTCCAACGCCTGTTGCAACGAACCGGGGGTCGAGGGCACATTAGCCAACTCCTCGGGCGACAGTTCGTAAATGTCCTTATCTAGCGGTGCGCCGGGGTCAATCTGGTTTTCAATCCCGTCGATTCCTGCCATCAGCATGGCCGCAAACGCTAGGTAGGGATTGGAGGTAGCATCGGGGCAACGGAATTCCAACCGCTTAGCCTTGGGGTTGCTGCCGGTCAAGGGAATCCGAATCGATGCCGAGCGATTCCCCTGGGAGTAGGCCAGGTTTACCGGAGCTTCAAAGCCTGGCACCAAGCGCTTGTAGGAGTTTGTCGTCGGGTTGGTAATTGCCAACAGGGCCGGGGCGTGCTTCAAAAGTCCGCCGATGTACCACAGCGCCAACTGGCTCAAATCCGCATAGCCATCGCCGAAGAAGGTGGGTTTACCATCCTGCCAGATCGATTGGTGGGTGTGCATCCCGGAGCCATTGTCGCCAAACAGGGGCTTGGGCATGAAGGTCACGGTCTTGCCATAGCGTTTGGCAACGTTCTTAATCACGTACTTGTAGGTCATCAAGTAGTCGGCACACTGCACCAAACTGGCGAAACGGAACCCCAATTCGGCCTGCCCGCCCGTGGCTACTTCGTGGTGGTGCTTCTCGATGGGCACACCGCAGTCGGCCATGGTCAAAAGCATCTCCGTGCGGATGTCCTGGAAGTTATCCGATGGCGAGACTGGGAAGTAGCCCTGTTTGTTGCGGATTTTGTAGCCCAAGTTGCCGCCCGGCTCGTCCCGGCCAGTGTTCCACAGACCCTCGACCGAATCCACTTTGTAGTGGCCGGTGTGCATTTCATTGCCGTAGGAAACACTGTCAAAGATGAAAAATTCCGGCTCAGGACCAAAGAAAGCCTCGGAGCCAATGCCGGTTTGCTTCAGGTAGTCGATCGCCTTTTGACCAATCACCCGGGGGCAGCGACCGTAGGGTTGACCCGTGCGGGGCTCTTTGATGCTGCATACCATGCTCAGGGTCGGCACTTCCATGAAGGGATCGATCCAAGCAGTTGCCGGATCGGGCACCATGGCCATGTCGGAGTCATTGATTGCCTTCCAGCCCCGAATACTAGAGCCATCAAAGGGAACGCCATCGACAAAGGAGTTTTCGTCAATTTGATTGTGGAAGAAGGTGCAATGCTGCCACATGCCGGGCATGTCGATGAACTTCAGATCGATCATCTTGATATTCTGGTCTGCAATCATTTGCAGAACCTCTTGGGATGTTTGAGCCATGGGCGTTCCTGGGTCTAAAGAGAGAACTGTATTCCAACTCCCAAGTGTAGGGAACGATGGTTGCGGCTATTTGTAACTTTTTATACTTTGTGCCGCGATCGCCCCCACAGATTAGGTCTAATGCAGCTTTGATTTAGCTCAGATTAGCTCGCCCCCCTAGTCCCGGGCCGCAATCCGCCCATACTTGGGAAGGCTAAACACCAGAAAAACCAAAAAATAGAGGGCGTAGACGATCGCCAAAACAATGCCCCAAAACAGAATATCTTCCGGCGTGACCCCACCCAGGAGCAGATCCCGAAACGCCAGGGGAGGCTCAAACCAGAGGGGGCAAATGGCTCCCAGTTGCTCCTTGGGCACAACCCCGCAGTTGGAAAAGACAATCCCCACACCCGTACCCGCCACACAGTAGGCCGTCACGGCCCAGCGCCAACCTTCGTAGATGGGGCGCAGGCGGCTGCGTTCCAGGGCCAGATCCTCATTAATATCCCGCCAGAACCACAGCGACACGGGGATGAGGACTCGGGCAGCCAAACCGGTTAAAAAGCTCAGGGGAAACGAGCCAATCATCAGCAGCACCGTAATGGCCAGCAAACTTGCCACCCGCCAATAAATAGTCAGCCCCTGTACCACGGGCTGCGATCGCGCCCGCAGACCCCAGAGCAGTAACCCTAGGGGCAGAAAAACCGTTAGGATCACCGCCAGCCGAAAATCTAGCCACACCACACGGCGCACCCAGTCTGCATCCATACCTTTTCCTTGTGTTTGTAGTTATCGTTACTATGTGCTGCTATTTAACATACGCGATCGCCCGGGCCACGGGGTAAAGTAACGTTAAGAAGTCTTGAGATGGCTCCCGTGACCAGTGGTATCTTTGCTGTCATTGGCTTCACTGCCGCATTTTGGGAGTGGAGCAAGCCCATGCAATGATTTTTTACCTAATTTTTTGGGAGAAACGTACTGATGTCTGAACAAACCCAAGAAGCGCCGGTCAAACCCACGGGGAAAACTCCCCTCTGGGGCGGCAGTACTGGCGGACTCCTTTCGGCCGCCTACACCGAAGAAAAATATCTGATTACTTGGAACAGCCCTAAGGAACAGGTGTTTGAGATGCCCACGGGTGGCGCTGCCACGATGCTGGAGGGCGACAACCTGCTCTACCTCGCCAAGAAGGAGCAAGCCCTGGCCCTGGGCACCCAGTTGCGCAAATTCAAAATCAATAATTACAAGATTTGGCGCGAGTTTCCCAACGGCGATCAGGTCTACCTCCATCCCAAGGATGGCGTTTTCCCTGAGAAGGTGAATGCCGGACGGGTCGCTACCAATAGCGTCTCCCGTAAGATTGGCGACAATCCCAACCCCATTGCCGTGAAATTCACCGGTCAGAACACCTTTGATGTCTAGAATTTTGATGTCTAAATTGTGATGATGTCCAATTGCGACCTCTAACTTTGAACGGTACTTGCGCCATTACCCTATGTCCCAAGTCCAGGATCGCCAGTGTCCTGCCATCGAGCCCAAGAGCACTTCTTGGGTTTTTTTGTGGGCCCCATTAGGAAAGCGCTGCCCCCACCATGGCGCGGCACAATCTCACCACAATCTAAGGCACCGGAATTATTGCCGACCCTTGGCACTTCAAAGTCAAAAAGTTTTCCCTACAAAACGCAATATAGTTTCGGGGTGCACTTCTATTATTGTTAGCAATTCCTCGCCCAAAGCTGTCCAGACAATAAGAAAGAGTTACCATTCACAACAATGGGAAACCCTGCGATCGCAAAACAAGAGAATTCTTTTTGTTGCGTAATAATTACCTCGACAAACGAGATTAAAAAAATCTTAAATTGTTCACAATGAAGCCCATTCCTAACGAGAGCTTCTACACTGGGAAAATGACTTTGGGCCCTACCCATGATTGACCTTAATCATTGCTACCGTGTACTCGGATTAAAGCCCGGTGTTTCCGTAGAAGACATCAATCAGGCTTATAGGGATTTAGTGCTGGTGTGGCATCCCGATCGCCTGCCGCAGGATAACGCCCGCCTCCAGGAAAAAGCAGCGGAGATGATCAAGGAAATCAACCACGCCCGGGATCAGCTGCGATCGCACCATGCCCAATACAGCCGCCACACGCCCAAGCCCGCAGCCACTCCCCGCGCCTATACCCCCAGATCGGAAGAGCACA